>JAHFJD010000004.1 GCA_023246055.1 Candidatus Doudnabacteria bacterium | reverse complement strand
GCTCGCATTTTGCAGATGGGGAGGATGATGATTATACGAAGAAACAAATTGAGGTCTGGAATCCTTTGGTTGAAAAACTGACTCTCGAATTCCCTTTTAAATTCATTCACCTTGCCGCCACCACTGGCCTGCGGCACCTGTCTAGCATCAAGAGCAATACAGTCCGAGTAGGCAAGGGGCTTTTTGGTTTGGGAAATATTGTCGGGACAGAGCCCACACTCGAGATGCGAGCGCGGATCACAGGAGTGAAAAAAATCAAATCCGGAGATTCGGTCGGATATGGCATGACGTTCAAGGCAGAGAAAGACATGAGGGTTGGCACTCTCCCGCTTGGATATTTTGAGGGCGTGGACCGCAGACTTTCAAACATCGGTATGGTCAAGTACAAAGACAGGTTTTGCAGGATTTTGGGCCGTGTGAGCATGAACATCACGACCATAGATTTGACCGAGGTGCCAGAGGCCAAGGCCGGTGATGAAGTTGTCGTGGTGAGTGCAAATGCCTTTGACGAGAATTCAGTGGAAAATTTGGCTAAACTTTGCAATACTATCGCTCTAGATATTGTAGTGCATATTCCGCAGCATTTGCGGCGGGTGGTGAGATAGCGAGTTCATCCCCGCGGCAAGCCGAGGGGTTTTCGGGGGAAAGGTGCGGGATAAACATGAGTGCCAATTTCCATCGCGGCCGCGATGGAAATTGGCGAAGGGACTTTTGAGAAAAAGAAGATAAAAAAAAGAGAGCGCGGAGGGATGAGCCTCGTGCTCTCGTGAACTTTGCTGTTGCATTGCTAGCTGGTGATACCTTCGGCTGTACCAGTAGTCTGTTTGGCCCGCTCGGCTTCGAGTATGGCGGCGTCGGTTTCCAATTTCGTCACCGATGACTGAACACTGAATCCCTCTGGGAAATTCATTACTTGAAGCCTCGCGACCACTTCTCTCATATGTTCCGGTTTCATACTGCCGCTGTCGAGCAGCCGCAATGCGAATACCACTTCGTAATTTAACCGTTCTATTTTTTTTTGGGTAGAGTCTAATAATATCCGGTTTTCAAACGGATCGTTAAGGACTCGCAACTTACTTTCTATTTCATCTAGTAAAAGCTCATGCAGTGGTTTCCTGGATACGCTCATGTTCATTTGTCCCCCGTTGAATTCATTGCTTTGAAAGCTCTTTAGAGTAGCATGGCGGGATTGAGATTTCAAGTCAGAGTAGGATTCTCTTAACCTCCCCCAACCCCTCCTCACGAGGAGGGGAATAAAAACCGACGACCTCTCCCTTAATCCCTCCCCACGCCTGGGGAGGGAAAATAAATGCTTGCCGTGCACTGCGTAGCCTTGGCTACACCATCCCTCACCCACCGGAGTACCGGTCCCCCCTCTCCCATTCGGGGAGAGGGTTTCAATGTTGCTTCGCTCCTTTGTGGAAAAGGTGGGGACAGCTTCAGCCTTGACATGAGAGGTTGGGAAGCATAAAATGATTTTACGTTCTAAAATACCTCAAAAAACTTGACTTTCTCGAGAAAAACAAGTATACTGGGGGTGTGAGAAACTCCATAAACAGGCAAAATATGCGAAACGAGCAAACATTATTCATAAAAACCAGGCGGTTGCCGAACTGACTTGCATTTTCGTGTGAATGTGAGAGCCGCCTCCCAAAGGCGGTTTTTTAGTACTACGAAATACCTGCCCGCAATCGCTGACGCTAGAAGCGTCTGGCAGGCGGGCGAATCTGTACGAAAATACGAAATCTGGTGTTGAATTTGTTCCTAGAATTCACCCCGATCTAGATCGGAGTGGATTGTGGGAGTAAAGAGTAGTATGCAGTAAGCGGTAAGTGAGTAAGCATGGCAAGAACTTTAACAACTGAATATATCTCACCAAACCAACGAACGCGTTTGGTGGGATGAACCCGCCAAAATTTCTCAAGAAATTTAGGTGGGTGAAATGAGTAAACCCCGTTAGAAATCTTTGCTGATTTTTTACGGGATTTACCCCGATTAGTCGTCTCGTCTCAAACGGGATTTCTAACGGGGTAAATGGCAACCCCAGACCAGTCTGACTGGTCGGGGTAAAATTCAAATTGATCGCGCGTCAGATTTTTCTTCAAGATCTGATGGCGATCAAGCTAGCGATTATGAACTGCTAGTCAACTACTAGACGCGGAACTACGCGGACTAGACGCAGACGAACGCGGAATTTTTTCTGCGTAAGTCTGCGTTTCAGTCAGTGTAAGTCTGCGTTTAGTCTAAAACACCGATAAGGGTATACGGTGGATGCCTTGGCACAAAAAGCCGATGAAGGACGCAGGAGCCGGCGATACGCCTCGGGGAGCTGGCAAACAAGCTTTGATCCGGGGATGTCCGAATGGGGAAACCTTTCCGAGTAAACCTCGGAAGTCTCTATAGTGGTATATAGAGTTCGGGTACCATGCGAAGTGAAACATCTCAGTAGCATGTGGAAAAGAAAACAATTACCGTATCTCACTTCGTTCGATACGGAATGACAAAGCTCAAATTTCAAATGTCAAATTTTGACATTTGGATTTTGTAATTTGGATTTCCGAGCGAGCGAGGCGAGATCGGTTGCATTCCCCTAGTAGTGGCGAGCGAAAGGGGAACAGTCCAAACCTTATTCATGTTGGGGGTGTAGTTTCTAATTTATTAGGAGTTGCATTTCTTTAAAGGTTACAGCCGTTGTGAATAAGGGGTCGCAAGACCAATCGATCGCTTCTGTAAAAGCGAGGGAAAAATTTCTTGTGTTGTCTAGTAGAACCTGCCTGGAAAGGCGGACCACAGAGGGTGATAGTCCCGTACGCGAAAGACCACAATTGTTTCCTGATTGGTTCTTAAGTAGTGCAAGACACGTGAAAGCTTGCACGAAACTGGGTCGACTACGATCTAAGACTAAATACTTTTTGTGACCGATAGTGAACAAGTACCGTGAGGGAAAGGTGAAAAGCAGCCCGGTGAGGGCGATGAAATAGTATCTGAAACCGTATATCTACAAGGAGACGAAGCTCTAACTGCTCCGCAGTTAGGAATGTCAAATGCCAAATTACAAATTTCAAAAGGATGCACTTTATGCATTTCATTTGACATTTGATATTGGAAATTTGAAATTCCCATCTGCGAAGCAGTGGGCAACGTCGTGCCTATTGAAGAATGACCCAACGAGTTAACGTATATCGCTTGTTTAAGCCCGTCACACGGGCGTAGACGTAGTGAAAGCGAGGGTTAATAGCCCGTTGCCAGTGCTAACGCACTGGAGATTTCGATATTTCGATATATCGATATTTCCAGCGCGAAGCGCTGGTTGGTGGTATGCGTTAGACCCGAAACCCGGTGAGCTACTCATGGCCAGGATGAACTCAAGGTAAAACTTGGGGGAGGTCCGAACCCACTATTGTTGCAAAAATAGGGGATGAGCTGTGAGTAGGGGAGAAATTCCAATCGAACTGGGTGATAGCTGGTTCTCCTCGAAATAGCTTTAGGGCTAGCCTTCCGTTTTGTTTCTGGGGGTAAAGCACTGAATCGGATCGAGCGGCGCAAGTCGTTCGTTCGAATCAAACTCTGAATACCAGGAACGTATGCGGAGGAGTCAGACCGTGAGGTCTAAGCTTCATGTGTCCAAAGGGAAAGAGCCCAGATCGTCGTTTAAGGTCCCCAAATCAAAGCTATAGTGTAAAGGATGTTTCTGTCCCAAGACAGGTAGGAGGTTGGCTTAGAGGTAGCCACCCTTTAAAGAGTGTGTAACAACTCACTACTCGAATCTCCGCCAACTTTACGGAAGGCGGAGAGGGACAGGGGCGCCGACAATGTATAGGGGCTAAGCTTTGTACCGAAAACACGACTCTGCGCCGCAAGGCGCAGGGGGTAGAGGAGCATTGTGAGCAGCTGCGAAGTCGGACTCGCGAGAGCCGGTGGAGCGCTCACAAGAGAGAATGTTGGGATAAGTAATTATTATGCAGGTGAGAATCCTGCACGCCGAATATCCAAGGTTTCCTGGGCAATGCTTATCAGCCCAGGGTTAGCCGGCCCTAAGTGCGGTGCCCAATGGTGCCGTGCGATGGATGAGACGGTTGATATTCCGTCGCTGACGCGAAATTTGTTTCGGATTGACGCATCATGGTAGTGCAAGCCTAATCTGACTATTTAGGTTTCTGAATTCGTAGAGCTATGGTCTTTCAGGCAAATCCGGAAGGCCGTTCCGATTTATCGGGACAAGCTAGAAAATTTGGAGAAATCCCGCAAGGGAAATTTGTGTGACCCAAGGTGCCAAGAAAAGGTTCGAACCTTACATTTCGCGCCAACCGTACCGCAAACCGACACCGGTGGATGAGGAGAGTATCCTCAGGCGAACGAGACAATATTTGTTCAGGAACTCGGCAAAAAAGCGGCCGTACCTTCGGTATATGGCCTGCCCCATGTGATGTCGCGCAAGCGCTATCACACGGGGTCGCAGCGAATGACCCCCTCCCGACTGTTTAACAAAAACACAGGTCCGTGCTAAAGCTAAAAGCTGATGTATACGGGCTGATGCCTGGCCAGTGTCAGAAGGTTAAACCCGCTGGGGCAACCCGGTGGGCCAAGCCCTGATGAACGCCGGCGATAACTATAATCGTCCTATGGTAGAGGAATTTACTTCAGAAAAGAAGGTTTTGCTGCCATAGTAAAATGTAGCTATATCGGAAAAACTCTCATCAATGAGACAATTCCGAGGGAAGACTTGTTACGTAATTAATTACGTAATTCGAACCCGTAGAGACTATACGCTGCACCTCTTGATTGTCATTCCCGCGAATCCGCCATCTGGCGGAGGGAATTCATGACGTGGATCCCAAATCGAGTTTGGGATGACAGACAAAGATGAAGATAGAGTCCGAGCTCTGTGGCGACACAGAGAGTGCGACGGAAACGATCGCACCAATTCCGGGATTTATTCCCCTCCCTTGATGGGAGGGGCAAGGGAAGGGTGAATTATTAAATAATCACCCCCACCTAACCTAACCTCCCCCATCGAGGGGGAGGAATATTACACGGAATGAGTAACAATGGTCCGAGCGAAATTCCTTGTCGTGTAAGTTACGACCCGCACGAATGGCATAACGAGTGGGGGACTGTCTTAACAAATAGCTCGATGAATTTGCATTATCGGTAAAGATGCCGTTTACCCGCAGCAAGACGGAAAGACCCTATGAAGCTTTACTATAGCGTGTCATTGGGTCAAGATTTGTTCTGTTTAGTATAGGTGGGAGACTTTGAGTCTCGGGCGCTAGCTCGAGAGGAGTCGCAATATGAAATACCACCCTGAATGAATTTTGATTCTAACCCGTGATTAACCATCACAGGGACAGTGGCTCGTGGGTAGTTTAACTGGGGCGGTTGCCTGGAAGTATGGCGCGATACGTTACGCCTTGACTTTTTGTCGAGGAAGCGTCATACCGGGCCCTCTAATGGCAACATTAGAAGAAAAAAACTTGGCTATATGCTGGAACATCTGGAGTATCCAACTGTACTTTGGTATAATAAACCTAATTAATGGTTTATGTGCCAAAGTGAAAATCAGCTTGGTGCAGACAACCAGCAGGAAAGGATAATTTATGTCAAATAAAGGGAAAGAGTTTTCAGTTAGTCCAGACTCGGAACAAAGACTAACGGTTCAACCTGGTCAAAATGAAAAAGGAGAATGGACTACTGCAAAAGGCAGACTGGGGGTCATCTCGCCGGAAGGTAAATTTTATGCTTTCAGACCCGGTGAAGAGGCCATAACTGAAAACGGAATAGTAGTTGGTGTTAAAACATCAATTAAAGATTGGTTGGAGAATAGACAACCTGAATCTTGATAAGCATAAATTATAATCCTCAACGACTACACGCCGAGTATCCTTTTCTGTCATTCCCGTCCGCCTAAGGCGGAGGAATCCAGTCCTTTGTGTCTGGATGCCCGATCAGGTCGGGCATGACAAGGTGAGGATAGTGATATAGTCTGAACTGCATGGCGACATGCAGAGTGCGGCAGAAATGCGCGTACCCGTTCCCCTCCTCGTGAGGAGGGGCTAGGGGAGGTTATGAATTCCATAACCCCCTCTTAATCTCCCCCTCACGAAGGGGAGAAAGAAGAACGAGTAACATAATTGCCTAAAAGGTAACGGAGGCGTTTAAAGGTCAGCTAGGCGCGGATGGAAATCGCGCTGGTCGTGCAAACGCATAAGCTGGCTTAACTGCAAGGCAAGCACGCCGCGCAGGCACGAAAGTGGAAGTTAGTGATCCGACCATCCATAGTGGTATGGTGGAAGCTCAACGGATAAAAGCTACTCTAGGGATAACAGGCTGATCCTGCCCAAGCGTCCACAGCGACGGCAGGGTTTGGCACCTCGATGTCGGCTCGAATAAGGGTCGCTTCCGGAGTAATCCGGAACGAAAAAATTAGCTCATAACGGTGGACTCCATATGCTAGAATGAATCCAGAAGCATATGGACAATACCGTGGGAAGTCGACAAGGAGAGATTATTATTGGCACATTACTAGGTGACGGGTTTCTGGAACGTAATGGGACATATGTTCGTTTGATCATAGACCACAGCGAAAAGCAACGACCCTATGTCGAATGGAAATATGCACAATTGAGGAGTCTCGGTGGTCAGATTGCTTACAAAAAACAATTCGACGCACGGACTAATCAGTTTTATCATCATTATGTTTTTCGAAGCCAAACATCACCAATGCTTGAGGGATATTATTCGCTTTTCTATCAAGGGAAGCGAAAATGCGTACCCTCAAACTTGCCGCGAATAATTACTCCGCTAATTCTTGCGACTTGGTTTATGGACGATGGATATCGCAGAAACGATTGCAACGCGGCGCGTCTGAATACTCAAAGTTATACAGCGATAGAACATGAGATTATTCAGCAGGCGTTATTAGCGCTTGGTATCCAGTCGAAAATTCATAAACAAAGCAAGTATTTAGTTACTTATATTCCATCACAATCAATGAATCGATTGCGTCAATTACTCAAAGGATTAATAATACCCCAGATGGAATACAAGATTGTTTGACCCCGTAACGACTGATCCCGAAAGGGTGAGACCCCGACGTAATGTCGGAGTCACATGCTAGTCTCCTGTTTTTGGCGAAACAGGATGAAGGTATAGTCTATGCCATTAGTAATAATGGAATTACATGCATCACATCCTGGTGGTGAAGAAGCTACCAAGGGTTAGGCTGTTCGCCTATTAAAGTGGTACGCGAGCTGGGTTCAAAACGTCGTGAGACAGTGAGTGACCAAAGCTGTCTATAAATTGAGCTATATGCTGGAAAACCCGTGTATATTGGAGTACGTAATTTATTGCGTAATAATCTTCGATTGCGGATTATCAGCAGGGAAGATCTTAATTTTTTAAGGAACCCTCAACGACTACACGCTCAACATCTTTCGATGTCATTCCCGCGAAGGCGGGAATCCAGTTCTGGATCCCCGGGTCAAGCCCGAGGATGACAGGAGAGTAAAGATATAGTCTGAACTCTATGGCGACATAGAGAGCATGGCAGAAATGTCCATGCCACGTAATAATGTTTCTAATTTTGAAATTAAATCATTGGGATTTATTTAGAAATTAGTAATTAGAAATTTTGTTACGAAGTAACATGATTGTTGGTCCTTATCTGCTGTGGGCGTTCGATACTTGAGAGGGTTCATTCCTAGTACGAGAGGACCGGGATGAATAGGGCTCTGGTGTACCGGTTGTCCTGTCAAGGGCATTGCCGGGTAGCTAAACCCTAGTTTGGATAAGCGCTGAAGGCATATAAGCGCGAAGCCGTCCTCAAGATTAAGTGTCGTTGTTCCGCCGCAAGGCGGAATGAGAGGTTCGGGGGAGACGACCCCGTTAATAGGGCGCAGGTATAAGTCCCGTAAGGGATTCAGCCGAGCGTTACTAATCAACCGAAAGTGTTTTAGTGTTGGAGGTTGGAAGTGAGAGGTTAGAGGTTGGATAGAGAAGCTCTGGAATCTTCTTTCCCACTTCCCATCTCCCACTTCCAACTTCCACTAGTTTGACTAGCAGTTCATGATTGTTAGCCATCCTGCCTCTTCGGCAGGAAAATTACTCATTTCACAAATTAAATCCAGGACATCTAGCTTGGCTAGTGTCCTGGATGACATTGGAAAGGGGAGGCCGTTGGAAGGGGAAAAACCCTTCTGGGTTTGCCCCTCCAAAGTCAAAACCCCCTTTTCTAGGGTGACATTTGCGACGTTGAACCACCCGGTCTCATCCCGAACCCGGCCGTGAAAGACGTCAGCGCCGATGATACTGCCGCGCGATGCGGTTGGGAAAGTAGGTCGTTGCCCCCTTAGAAAAGGGGGTTTTTGTTTGCGGTGCCAAGCACTTCGAAGCTTTATCGGAGAAGTGTGGATAACTGCCCTAGACAGAGTATGATAGGGTATGATAATGTATGAACTAGCAGGAGGAATCATAAAAATGCGAAAAGAAATTGAGGACGGTGTCCCAAACCACCGAGAAATTGTTTTTACTGAACCCCAAACACACCACCCACAAATACAACATCTACCCCAACTACCACACGCTTACATAAAGCAATTTCCCGAACACCTCACCGACACCCTCTTTAACTGGCGCGAAGCCACCCTCCATCTTACCGAATTCTGCAATCATACCTAATAACCCCCCAACACCCCTGATGGACCACAACTCGCACCAAACCCCCAATCTTCGCATCACCACGGCCACTCCCTCCAAGTGGCCTTTCTTTTTATATTGTGAGTTGCCCCAATGTGAGTAAATATGATACCGTATGAATGTTAATATGCCAAAAACCCGCCTGACCATAACCCTTGATGAAGACATCCTGAAGCGTGTTGATGCTGCTATAGACGGATCAAAAATCCGCAACCGCTCGCACGCGATCGAGTATTTGCTGTCGAGCTGCCTCGTACCGCAATCGACAAAGGTTTTGATTTTGGCCGGCGGAGAAGGTGTGAAATTTCGTCCGTTAACGAACGAGCTTCCCAAATCCCTCCTTCCGATAAACGGCCGCCCGCTTTTAGAGCATACGCTCCTCGCGCTTAAAGAACAGAGCCTCACTGATATTTATGTCTCCGTCGCGCACCTTGGCAAAAAAATCAAAGATTATTTTGGCGACGGCGCGAGACTGGGGGTTCGTATCAAATATATTGAGCAAGCCGAGAGTCGAAACGGCACAGCCCAGCCGCTCTTGCAAGCCAAAGAATATTTATCTCAAGAACCTTTTTTGGTTGTCTACGGGGATGTTCTGACAAAAATTAATTTTCTTGACCTCCTGGATTTTCATAATTCTCACCGCGGCATCGCCACCATGGCGCTCGCTTCTGTCGAGCACCCATCCATGTGGGGCGTGGCCGCGATTGAAGGTAATCGCATCAAAGATTTCGTGGAAAAACCGAAAAACAAAACTCGTTCGCACCTTATCAATGCAGGAATTTACGTTCTAGATCCGGGGGTGTTTAAATATATTGGTTCCAAATCCTTGCGGCTTGAGCAAGATCTATTTCCCAGGTTGGCTAGTGAGGGCAAACTATACGGTTATCCGTTTGAGGGCGAGTGGCATGACGTTTCTACTCCACAGATTTATGCAGAGGTTATGAAGGAATTTAAAGTATGAGCCCCGTTAGAAATCAAATTAATGGAATGGAAAAAACTTTTGCAGCTTTGATAATTAAGCGCAAGGATTTCTAACGGGGTGAAATATAATCTAAAAACCCTGAAGGAGGCAGATGTGCAAGGTAAAAAAATTCTGCTGCGCGCGCCTTATGACATTACTTTGACTGAGAAAAATGGCAGTTGGATAGTCCCGGATGACACGCGGATTCGCGCGACTCTGCCAACTATTGAATATCTTTTGCAGCAAGGCTGTTCCATAGGTTTTTTGACATATGTGCGCAGACCGGGTGGAAAAGTTGTCGAGGGGATGCGCACAAAACCGATCGCAGACAGATTATCCAAACTGCTTGGCCGTCCGGTCAAGGCACTTTCAGAATGTGTCGGTTCAGAGGTGGAAAAGCAGATCAAAGCTATGAAGCCTGGGGAATTGACTATGCTCGAGAATGTCCGTTTTCATCCCGAGGAAGAAGCCGCCGACCCGGAATTTGCAAAACAATTATGTAAAGGTTTTGAATTTATTGTTTATGAGGGTTTTGCGCAAGCCATGCGGATTCATGCGTCTACCACTGGAATTTTAGAAATTTTACCATCCTGTTGCGGGTTTTTGTTTGAAAAGGAAATCCGAATCCTTTCTGAATTATTGGAAGCACCAAAACATCCGTTTGTGGCGGTGCAGGGCGGGGCCAAGATTTCTGATCGCGTCGGTGTGCTGCAGAACCTAATTCATAAGGCTGACAGGATTCTAATCGGCGGAGCTCTCGCGAACACTTTCTTTAAGGCTAAAGGGATGGCTGTTGAAAAATCAAAGGTAGAGGACGTATTTGTAGATGCCTCCCGGGGGGAGAAGCAGGATTATCTGGAAATTTGCAGGAGACTGCTCCAAGAAGCAGGCGATAAAATAGTGCTGCCTATTGATATGCTTTCTGCGGAGAGTGGCGAAAGTTCGGACATTAGAGTGGTAAATCTCGACACCGGCGAACACCTTGAAAAAAATTGGTCTTATTTTGACATCGGTCCACGGACGATCGACCTTTATTCAGACATTTTAAAAACCGCCAAAATGATTTTTGCCAACGGGCCGATGGGAGTGTTTGAAGAAGAGCGGTTTGCGATCGGCACGAAAAAAATCGCCGAAGCCATGATCGGAAGCTCCGCCATAACAGTGATCGGGGGAGGCGATACGGAAAGCATTGTGGAGCGCTATGGCTGGCAAGGAAAGTTTACGCATGTTTCGACCGGTGGGGGAGCTTCGTTAGAGTTCTTGGCGGGCAAAGAATTTCCGGTGATGAAATATTTATCCCGTTCAAAATAGTCCCGCCCCCAGGCCCTTCGGGCGCGTAAGCGCGGGCGTGATTTTGAACGGGATAAAGTTAAGCATTAAGCTAATAAGGAATAAGCTAGATGGCAAAACCAATTAGACTTGCGATAAATGGACTGGGGAGAATCGGCCGGATATTTCTCCGGATTGCCTGGAATAATCCGCATTTTGAGATTGTGGCTAGCAACAGCCGTTCCGATCTCGAAACCTACGCGCACCTTCTCAAATATGATTCTACCTATGGCTTGTGGGACAAAGAAGTGAAGGTGAAGGGAAAGAATTTAGTTATTGAAGGCAAGGCCGTTCCATTCATCCAAGAAACCGAGAGCTTTGATTTGCCCTGGCGGAAGTACAAAACCGACTTGGTCTTGGACGCTACCGGAAAACATAAGAATCGTGCAGAAGCCGCACAGCATATTAAAGCCGGCGCCAGGTACGTGGTGGTGAGCGCGCCCGGCCACGACCTAGAAGCCACGCTGGTTTACGGGGTAAATCACAAAACTTTTGATCCAAAAAAGCACAAAATAATATCCGGGGCCTCATGCACCTCTATCTGTTCCTCGCTCGTTGTGAAAGTCCTCGAAGAAAATTTCGGCATCCAGCGGGGTTTCATCAACACAGTCCATGCCTTTACATCTGATCAAAGCTTGGTGGACAACTCCCATAGAGATTTGCGACGCGCCAGGGCCGCAAGTCAGTCGATCATTCCATCAACCACAGGTGTCACCCAAACCATTGGCAAGATGTTCCCAAAGCTTAAAGATAAAATTTCCGGCATGTCGTTTCGTGTGCCAGTGCTTGATCCGTCCGTTCTTGCCTTTTCCGCACAATTGAATAAAAAGACCATGGCAAAAACTATTAACGATGCATTTATCAAAGCCAGTAAGACTCATCTCAAAGGCCAACTCGCGGTTTCTGACCTGCCCCTGGTGTCGCGCGATTATCAGGGCAACCCTGCCGGTGCGACTATTGATTTGCTGTCCACAGAGGTCGTGGACGGCTCGTTTGTAAACGTCCTGGCCTGGTATGACAATGAATGGGGCTATGTCACCCAGCTCACTAGCCTTCTCGAATATCTAGCTAATCGAATCAGTACATAATTCCCTCCCCTTGAGGGGGAGGGCAAGGGAGGGGTGAAAGTTATGAATTCCGCAATCCGCAAGCTCATCGAAAAACGTTTTGGAAAAATAAAAATCTACAAAGACGGATTTGCTGTGAGCAAAGCTCTACACCGGGGTGGGAGTGGCCTTGTGAAGCCGATTGCTCAGGAAAAGCCTTGGGGCGGGGAGGTGTGGCTGATTTTTACCAACCGCTATGCCGGAAAAATAATGTATTTTGAAAAGGGTAAGAGGTTTTCTCTGCAAAAGCACAAGATCAAAGCTGAAAGCTGGCTGGTTCTCGAAGGGCATCCAACCATTGCTCTTGATATGAAAAAATTTCAAGCCAAACCCGGAATGGTGTTTCATTGCCAGGCGCAGACTGTTCACCGGATATCAGCCCCGAAGGATAACGTGCAGGTTTTGGAAGTTTCCTCTCCAGAGCTTCACGATGCCATACGGCTGGCTGATGATTTTTCACGTCTACAAAAAAAATACAATCCCCGTTAATTTTTTTCCGCATTTTTATGCAATTGCATAAAAATGCGGAGATCGGATTATTTGAAAAGTTTGAATATTTTCGCGGCCAGCATTTTGTTAGCTGCGATTTGTATTGGCGGTTTTTTTTTGAGGTTTACTACTGCTCCTCCCGCTTCTTTTACTATCAGCTCGCCAGCCACGATATCCCAAATTGCAGGATTGCCTTTTCCAACAAAAAAATCATAATTACCCTTGGCGACATTGCAGAGGGTAAATGTTCCCGATCCTGCGACGCGCAGGCTCAAGACTTTGGGGAGAAGCTTGGAAAACAGTCTAACTGCAAATTTTATGTCTCTGCTCCAGCCGAGGGCTCCAAAGCCGAGATGTAAATCCGTTTTATTTGATACGCGAACGGGTTGGCCATTGCATAAGGCTCCTTGTCCCAGAATAGCTGTATACAATTCCCGCAACATTGGCACATACACGACAGCCAGCACCGTTTTTTCTTTTTTTAAAAGCGCTAGGGAGATGACGCAACTCGATAGTCCGTTGATGTAGTTCGAGGTGCCGTCTATCGGGTCAAGCACCCATTTGAACTCTGCCTTTCGATTCACACTGCCGTTCTCTTCACCAACAAACCCATGCTTAGGAAATTTGGTAAGAATATATTTCCTGATTTCTTTTTCAATGGTTTTGTCCGCTAAAGACACGAGGTTTCGAAAATCGCCGGATTTATTTTGCAGTTTTGTTTTAGTGCCAAAATATTTCCGGAAGGTTTTTTCCGATGCTTTTACTGCGGCGATGGCAATTTTGAGTTGTTTTTCGTACATGGGTCTTTTCTTCCCTCTCTTAAGATAAGAGAGGGCCGGGTGAGTTACGAGGATTTCATAACCCCTCTCAATCTCCCCTTAGCTTAAGGGGAGAAGTTGCTTCTTAATTTTGTAGACTTCACTTGACCCTCCTCCGTCAAGTCAGACGGGACTTCGGAAGGGCGGGTAAATTATTTAGAATTATCAACATATTTCTGTAGAAGATACTTGACAATAAGAATAGCGTTTGATACCCTTATTTTATCATTATTTTAAGATTTCTGTCAATGATTGTAGAAAATCTCCTACAGTTTGGTCTAGATGAAAAGGAAATTTCTGTATATTTGGCCTCGATTTCTTTAGGTCCAGCACCAGCAAGCGCGATAGCCAAACAGTCACAAGTCAATCGCGGCACCACTTATGACATTCTCGAGCGGCTTCTGAAGCTTGGTGTGGTGAGTTTTTACAAGCAATACCAATCTCGATCCACCTCTGGCGGGAAAGATCAGAAAAAGCAGTATTTCGTGGCTGAGCCGCCGCAGAAGCTTCTCGATGCTGTCGAAAACAAGAAGCGGTCTTTGGACACACTTAAGGTTCATATTAGCAAATCTTTGCCAGAATTGGAATCCTTGTACGAAAAATCCGGCGCGCGGCCTGTGGCCAAATATTATGAAGGTAGCGCAGGCTTGAGAATCATCTTGCAGGACGTGCTAGCGACAATGAGTAATAACCCCTCCCAACCTCCCCTTAGTTTAAGGGGAGGAGTTCCCCCTCTTAAGATAAGAGGGGGTGGAAGGGGAGTTATGAATTCAACTTATTATGTCTACTCTTCATCTGACATCAAACAATATCTCTACAAAGCTTATTCCAATTTCAACAAAGATCGAATCAAGGCGGGTGTAGCCAACCGGGTTATTGCTTTTGGCAAAGGCGGGGAGCTCGCGGGTCTTGATGAGCGGAGATGCCTGTCAGAAAAAGAAAGCACGCCGACTTATATGATTATTTACGGTGGGAAAGTGGCCATGATATCTTTGTCCGCGACAGGCGAACCAGTTGGTGTTATCATAGAAGACCAGGGCCTTTACGAGACGCAAAAGATGATTTTTGAATTTGTTTGGAATAAGTTATAGCGAAAAGGGAATAGTGCATAGAGAATAGTTATGAAAGTAAATTCTTATTAAAGATTAAATAGTTTGGCAAAAAGCGATTGAGCTAGTGAAAGAGGTCTACGCAATAGCCAAGCAGTTACCAGAGAATGAGAAATATATTTTGTTTCCTCAAATGACCCGAGCCGCGATTTCTATTGCTTCCAATATTGCCGAAGGCTGGGCGCGAAACCATAAAGTGGAATTTGTAAGGTTTATGAATATTTCATTTGGTTCAGCAACTGAATTAGAAACACAATTAATAGTTGCCAAATCGCAGTATTCAAATATCGATTATAATAAGGCCGAATCTTTAGTTATTGAGGTGCAAAAGATGTTATCAAAGTTGATAAGTAATACTAAGACTTCGGAGCGAGAATGGTAGTTACTTTTCTCTATTCTAAGACTATTCGTTTTTCTCTAATCTCTATTCGCTACTAATTATGTGTGGCATAGTCGGATACATTGGCAATAAACAAGCCCTGCCCATCCTCGTTCAAGGACTGCGGGATTTGGAATATCGCGGCTATGACAGCGCGGGTATCTGCTTGTTACATGAAAACAAGATTGAGCGGGTTCGTGCTGTAGGCAAGATTGATAACCTTGTCGGGAAATTGAAAGACTCAAATTATCCTGGTACGCTCGGTATTGCCCATACCAGGTGGGCTACGCATGGCGGAGTGACTGAAGAAAACGCTCACCCGCACGTCGCAATGGATGGCAAATTGGCCATAGTACACAATGGCATCATTGAAAACTACCGCGAGCTCAAAAAGAAGCTTGTTAAAAAAGGATATAAATTTACATCAGATACTGACAGCGAGGTGCTGGCACATTTGATTGCGGATTATTATTCCACCCTCCCCCAACCCCTCCCCTCCCAGCCTTCGCACGAAGCTTCGGCGGGCACGGCAAGGGAGGGGAATTCCTCCCCCTTGAGGGGGGAGGATAAAGGTGGGGGTGAAAATACACTTGCTAATGCTGTGCGCAGAGCCCTTAGCGATGTCCGTGGCACATATGGACTCTTGGCAGTGCACGCTGATCACCCTGACCAAATTATTGCCGCGAGGCTCGGCAGTCCCTTGGTTGTGGGCGTGGCTGAAGGGGAGCATTATATTGCTTCTGACGTGACCCCTATGCTCGCCTATACCAAACAAGTGACTTTTCTCGATGATGGTGAGGTAGCGGAGATTTCACGGGACAACCTGCGCATTTCCAATCTAAAAGACGAACTGATTACTAAAGGTACGATGCAAATTGATTGGGATCAGGCAAAGGCGCAAAAGGGCGGTTACGAGCATTTTATGCTCAAGGAAATCATGGAACAGCCAACAGTGTTTGAGGACGCGATCCGTGGGCGGTTAGATATGGAAGAGGGGACAGCCCATCTTGGAGGATTGAATATCAGCGAGGATCAACTGCGGGATTTGAAAAGAATCAATATCATTTCAGGCGGTACGGCTTACTATGCCGGGCTTGTCGGCAAATATGCGTTTGAGAGACTGGCGCAAGTCCCTTGCGAGGTGGATTTTTCCAGCGAATTTCGCTATCGCGATCCGATCGTTGATAAAAAAACTTTGGTCTATGCTGTCTCACAATCAGGTGAGACTGCGGATACGATTATGGCTGTGAGAGAGGCCAAGCGAAAAGGCGCGCATGTTCGAGGGATTATCAATGTGGTCGGCTCGACAATCGCTCGCGAGACCAAAGCTGGTTCGTATATTCACGCAGGTCTAGAAATGGCTGTGGCGTCCACCAAAGCGTACACTAACATGGTTGCTCTGCTTTTGCTCAATGCCTTGCAGTTGGGACGACTAAAGCACGTTAACGTGGCAACAGGGAAAAGATTTTTGGAATCTCTGCTCGAGATACCAGGGAAGATGAATGAGATTTTGAAGCAGGCCGAAAACATCAAAAAAATTGCCAAAAAATATGCTCATTATAAAAATATGTTTTTTCTCGGCCGTGGGGTAAACTACCCTGTGGCGCTGGAAGGCTCGCTCAAGCTCAAAGAAATTTCCTATATTCATAGCGAGGGTTATGCGGGAGGAGAAATGAAACATGGCCCCCTCGCGCTCGTGTCCGAGGATTTCCCAGTGGTCGCAATTTTGACGCGCAATCAGCTGTTTGAAAAAATGAAAAGTAATATTATGGAAGCGCGGGCGCGGGGCGCGCGGACCTTGATAATCGCGTCGGAAGACGATGAGGAAGCAAAAGAAGTGGCCGATGATATAATATTTGTGCCGAAAACTATGGAACTCCTCGAGCCGCTTCTCAACACCATTCCCTTGCAACTCTTTGCCTATTATATAGCAGTGAATTTGGGCCGCGATGTCGACCGGCCGAGGAATCTAGCGAAATCAGTTACTGTAGAATAAAAGTATTTTCCCCTCCTCGTGAGGAGGGGTTAGGGGAGGTAATAGAGAACCTTGAAGATTTTCGAAGCCAACTATGACCCCCTTTAGCTCCCCCTCATGAGGGGGAGAATCGGAAAATTGTAAGTTCTTTGTAAAGTAAACAAGCGAAGCGCGGTCCGCCGATGAGGTGGATAAAAAAAGGCGGTCAGTCCAGTTAGAGTGGACAAACCGCTTCGAGTCACGCTGGCCGGTTGAACCGAAACGTGATCCGTTTGCAATGAGGGTCGAATTTGTCAATCCCCATGACGTCTTTCGGTTCAATGAATCTGATACCGGACATGCGGCCAGGATGGAGCTGCTGATACGCGATCAGGGCAATGTCTCGCACTGTGGCTGGACGAGAATCGCTTCTGACCATGAAACTTCCCAGTAGTTGTGGAGAACCCTTCCACCAACCTTCGCAAGCGACAATGAGGTCGGATGTTTCAATTACTGTGTCCCAATTGACATCCATCACCCCCCCTTTTTGCGGATAACGAGATAGCCGGTGGTGGAAGTGTTGTCCTCGACGATCTCGAATTGGTCGTTCAGATTGCCAGCGACGAAGCGCGGAATTAGCATGCTGGCCGCTTGCCGAACGGCGTTCGACAGCGGGTCACCTGGCGCAATTGTGACCCCGACTCTTCGTTCCATACCTTCAAGCTTCACAAATATAGGACCACGCCCGGTGAATTTTTTGTCAAGTGTTTCGCTCATTTATGTGCCCCCCTTGGAGTTGTGGATTCCCAACATTATCATATAAATTATCTCTATGCAAGCGTTAATATTCAATAAAGCCAAAACAGATTGGGACAATTCCCGCGGTTTTGACGCCAGTAGTAGAACGGAGTACCGTTCACTACGGGGCGAGATTGGCTGATTTTATGCGCGCATTAATATTCGACAAGAGTAAAACAAAGTGGGATGAATCAACTGGCTTCGAGTTAGCGCAGGTGCCCATGCCCAAAGTGGAAAGCGATACGGACGTTATGATCAAGGTCCATTATGCTGGCGTGTGTGGGTCAGACAAGGGGATTTGGTATCGGCAGGCGTTCAAGGAGCAGATTTTGGGGAGTTTAGAGTCGGAATTTCACCCCCACCCAACCTCCCCCCTCAAGGGGGAGGAAAATGCAGGAAAGTCCGGGGCTATTCCCTCCCCTCGAGGGGGAGGGCAAGGGAGGGGTGAAAATACCTATAGAATAATTGGTCACGAATTCTTTGGAGAAGTGGTTGAGGTTGGCAGAGGTGTGAAAGGGATCAAAAAAGGCGATTTTGTAGCATGTGAATCGCACGTGGTTTGTAACCAATGCTACCAGTGTCTACGCGGGCAAAAAGAGGTGTGCACTAACGAGAAGATTTTGGGTATTTCCCATGATGGAGGATTTGCAGAATATGTCCGAGTGCCAGCGCACATTGTCTGGAAAACCAACACTGCCAAGATCCGGCCAGAGGTAGCAGCCATGCAAGAGCCATTTGGTAACGCTGTTCATGCTGCAAGCAAAGTGGATCTGAAAGACAAAACAGTGGCGATTTTTGGTTTGGGACCCATCGGACTGTTTCTCTTGCTGATTGCTAGGGCCAGGGGCGCGAAGAGTATCATCGGTGTGGAGCCGAATCCAATTTCAATTAACATGGCAAAGAAATTGGGGATAGATTACGTCATTCCATTGAAAACTCACCCCCACCCAACATCCCCCCTCAAGGGGGAGGAAAATGCAGAGAAGCCCGGTATTATTCCCTCCCCTCGAGGGGGAGGGCAAGGGAGGGGTGAAATGTATTCGCACAATCCTGAAATCACCGACGAGATTATGAACATCACCAAAGGCGTAGGGGTGGATGTGTCGTTTGAAATGTCTGGTTTTAACTCGTCTGTGAACAATTGCCTCTTTGCCACGCGTCGCGGTGGCGAGATCATTTTGTTTGGCATCAAAAGCGGTGATTTTGTGATTGAGAATTATAACCGCCTCATAGTGCATGGTTTTACCATGCACGCTGTAATCGGCCGGCAGATTTGGCGGACGTGGGAGATGACACGCGCACTCCTCGAAGATCCCAAAAACCAGATTCAGGAAAAGCTGTATAATGTTATACTAGATCAAGGGCAAGGAACTATTCTGCCGATTGGCGAGTACACTAAAGAGCGGTTTGAAAATATGATCAATAATCATCCGAAATTTTTAATTCAAATGTAATGCCACCGGAAAATTTACGACCAAACAATTTAGAAAAGGCCAGAGATTACTGGGATAAAGAAGGTGAGAGAGGCTGGAGAGAGGACGAAGGCCCTGATCCATTTTTCAATCAATTCTGCGCACAGCACAAATCTGAATTGGGCCGCGATGTTTTGGATGTTGGCAGCGGAAACGGGCGTTATGTTATGCCTTTGGCTCGGGACGGATTTAATGTCACCGGCCTTGATTTGTCAGAAGGGATGATCAGCGCAGCGCAGAGAAGGTTAGCAGAGCAGAATCTCCGAGCGAATTTCGTAAAGGGCCAGAGTGCCGAGTTGCCGTTTGGAGACGGAAGCTTTGATTTTGTCATCAGTACCGGCGCTATCCACCACAATAATATTGAAGGAGTGAGAGGATCATTCAAGGAAATAAACAGAGTCCTCAAACCGGAGAAATATTTTCTGTTCATGGGTAGATCAGTTAATGATGATTCGGAAGAAAGGGAAATTACCGAGGATATGCGTGGGCAGGGACTTGGCTTTACTGGTGCAGATCGACAGGGTATCAAAAAAGATATAGCCCAGCATTATTTCAGCGCAGAAGAGTTGAGACAACTGGGTGAAGAATATGGATTTGAGATCACTGCAGAACCACACGAACAGTTGAGAGCGGCAGAAACACCAGATAAAAAAACTGCAAGGATATGGGCAGTTTATAAAAAGAGAGAATAATTATGTTCACAAACTACAAATCACAATTTGAAAAGGATTTGGAAGATATTCATCTTGCTGGCACGTGGAAAGAGGAAAAGACAATTAGCGGCAAACAGGGAGCCGAAATTGAAGTTGACGGCAAGCAGCTTCTGAATTTCTGCGGTAACAATTATTTGGGTCTTGCTGGCAGTGAGGAAATGCAAACGGCGGCCGCAGACGGACTTGAAAGATACGGTTTCGGTATGGCTTCGGTGAGATTTATTTGCGGTACCGGGACAGTGCACAAAGACTTGGAAGCGGAAATCGCCAAATTTTTCGGTACAGAGGATGCGATTCTCTACACTTCGTGTTTTGATGCCAACACCGGGCTTTTCGAAACCATTCTGCAGGAAGGGGACGCGATTTTTAGTGATGAGCTCAATCATGCTTCGATTATTGACGGTGTGCGGCTTTGCAAAGCAGAAAGGTTTCGATACAAGCATAGTGACATGGGGGATTTGGAAGAGAAGTTGAAAGAGTTTTCTTCAAGATCACCCTCCCCCAGCCCCTCCCCTCAAGGGAGGGGAAAGAGGATGTTGATTGCCACGGACGGGGTGTTTAGCATGGACGGCGATACTGCCAAGCTAAAAGAAATCTGCGATTTGGCCGACAAATACGGGGCCATGGTCATGGTGGATGATTCACATGCTTCCGGAGTGCTTGGCAAAACTGGTCGCAGCAGTATTGAGCAGGCAGGCGTTATGGGTGGTGTGGACATCCTCACCTCAACTTTTGGCAAGGCTCTAGGCGGGGCGGGCGGCGGGTTTACCGCGGGTCGCAAAGAGATTATCGAATATTTGCGCCAACGTTCCCGCACCTCGCTCTTTTCCAATTCCTTGCCGCCCATGATTGCCGCGGCCGCGCTCTATACTTTGAAGAATTTCGATATAGAGTTCAGTACCCGACTCGAAACCCTGCGCGACAATACCAATTATTTCCGATCTGCCATGGACAAGCTGGGATTTAAACTCGGAGGCGACGGGAAACATCCAATCACTCCGGTAATGCTGGGCGAAGAAAAATTAGCTTTTGATATGGCCGGAGCACTATTCAAGAAAGGCATTTATGTGCGTGGATTTACTTATCCCGTAGTCCCCAAAGGCAAAGCGCGGATCCGAGTACAGCTCTCCGCTGCCCATACTCGAGAACATCTCGATAAAGCCATTGCGGCTTTTGAAGAGGTTGGTAGAGAATTAAAAGTGATAAATTAAGGATCAATTTGTCATCCCGGACTTGATCCGGGATCCAGACTGGATTCCCGCTTTCGCGGGAATGACAGAAAGAACAAGCAATGAAAAATATTGTCATCATCGGCGGAGGAACAGGAACCTCAACTCTTCTCTCTGGTTTGCGGCAGTTTCCAACCAACAACGCGGTAATTGTCTCGAGCGCGGATGATGGTGGCTCGACTGGCAGGCTTCGCCAGGAGCTCGATATTATGCCGCCTGGGGATATCAGGCAATGTTTGCTGGGGCTTTCCTACACGGAAAAGCCGCTGCAAGCACTTTTTTCTTATCGTTTTAATCAAGGCGCGCTTGCCGGCCACACTGCGGGAAACATCATTCTGGCCGCATTGGAAAAAGCTCTGGGCAGCAATGAAGAGGCGATAAAGATCGCGGCCAAGATTCTCAATGTTCGCGGGCAGGTCGTGCCGGTCACGAAATTTCCGACCACACTCACGGCTATACTCGAAAACGGTAAAAAGATTGTCGGCGAGCATACGATCGACGAACCGAGGCACAACGGCGCCTTGAAGATCACGAATCTAAAATTGAATCCTTCCGGTCCGGCCAATCCGCGGGCCTTGCGTCTCATAACAGAGGCAGACGCGATCGTGTTCGGGCCGGGTGACCTGTATACCAGCACCGTTCCCAATCTGCTAGTCAAAGGCATTGTTCCGGCGATACAGAGGTCGCGCGCCAAAAAAATCCTCATCGTAAACCTCATGACCAAATGGGGCCAGACTAACAGTTTCAAAGTCTCGCACTTCGTGCAAGCGATGCAGAAATATCTGGGTCCAAAAGGTTTGGATTTGGTCATTCTGAACAAGAAAATACCAAAGCCCGCGGTGTTGAGCCAATACCGTAAAACCAAGGCCAAATTTGTGGAACCAGACCCCGAGGCTGTGAAAAAAATGGGAGTGCGAGTGGTCTCCGCAGATTTGCTTTCCAAAAATAATCATCGTAAAGTGAAGGCTGATGCTCTGCAGCGCAGTTTTCTGCGGCACGACAGTAAAAAACTCGCGAAGATTATTTATGGATTAGTTTCCTAAATTCCTCTCCTCGGGCAGGAGCGAGGTTGGGGAGGTTAAGTATATGCAAATTGAGCGACAACAAATTAGCGCAACCGGTATCAAATTCCTAGCCACTGAAAATGGTCAAACCGTTGGTCGCGCTTATTTGTATATTTTGAAAAACGATCTACATGAAGATTCGTTTGGTTTTATGGAGGATGTGTTTGTAGATGAATCCCACCGCAAACAGGGCGTTGGTTCGAAACTTATAGAAGTTGTAATCGCGGAAGCGAAAGCTCGGGGATGTTATAAACTTATCTGCACAGCGCGGCACGAGAAACAAGACGTGCATGGCTATTACAAAAAATTTGGATTTGCCGATCACGGTCTCGAGTTTCGGATGGATTTCCCCAATTGATTCCTCGCCCTTGATGGGGAGAGGGTAGGGTGAGAGGTAGGCTTGCTGAAAAGCCAGGCTTGTTTTAATATTATGTATTGCGGTCATTCAGGAGGACTTCATGCGAAAAGAAGAAGGCGTGTACATTCACGATACCGGTAATCCTGCATTTGTGAAAGAGGACGACCGACGCTGCAATCTCTGCAATTCAGAGATGTGGGTATTTCGGGACGAGAAGGGCAAATTGTGGCGGTTCTGCATGGGCAGTCCGGCGGAGTGCGGATTGATTTTTCCGCATTGTTCAAATTCCAGGTCCTGGGGAGCTGTCGTTGCGGCTTTGCATGCGCTTCGTATGCGTGCACAACTGGACCGCAAATTCCATCTACATATCCCGCAACTCGTAGAGCATATGCGGGCATTCGCGTCTGGAAGTAATTAACAGTGATCGGAAGGAACCCCTGAACGAGAGGAGGATCTATGAGCGGTCACAGAGATCACAAGAAGAAGCGGGATCCGCGAACCAGCACAAGCGGCAAACAGGCTGCCCTAGACGTTCTAGTGGAGCAATTAATTCACCGCAAACGGTTATCCTCGCACCGAAGCAAAAAAAGTCCGAGCCGTAGACCTTAAGGCCGGCAACATAGTGCTTCTTAATTGGTAACAACCCCTGTTAGTGGGGCGAACCCTTTGTGGTTCGCCTCTCTTTTGTTTATAATCCATATTATGCGTGTTATCTCCGATATCCATATCCATTCCAAATATTCCCGGGCGTGTTCCCGGGATTTGATTCCGGAAAATTTAGACAAATGGGGGCGGATCAAAGGCGTCAATCTCCTGGGCACGGGTGATTTTACGCATCCAGGGTGGAGAGCGGAACTCCGAGAAAAGCTGGAGGAAGCAGAACAGGGATTTTTTAAATTACGATCACCCTCATCCAGCCCCTCCCATCAAGGGAGGGGAATAAAAGTGGGACAAGGGGAAGGAATAAATACGAATTTCCCTCCCCTGGAGGGGGAGGGCGAGGGAGGGGTGAGATTTATACTGTCATCCGAGGTGGCCTGTATCTATTCCCAGGGCGAAAAGAAAATGCGGCGGGTGCATTATGTATTGCTTTTGCCATCGTTTGCGGCTGTCGAAAAATTCACGAATTCTTTGGAAAAACGCGGGGCCAAACTCGGAAGCGATGGCCGACCGATTTTGGGCATGAATTCCGTGGAGATTTTGAAATATTTGCTTGATGCAGACGAGACTGCGCTGATGATCCCGGCACACGCCTGGACGCCGTATTTCGGGATTTTTGGCAGTAAATCCGGTTTTGATTCGATCGAGGAATGTTTTGGGGATATGACAAAATATATTTACGCTTTTGAGACTGGCCTATCCTCTGATCCGGCTATGAATTGGCGTGTGTCGATCACGGATCGCTTCTCGATCGTTTCCGCTTCGGATGCCCATTCTCTGCCGCGCATTGGGCGCGAGGCTACAGTCATGGAGATTCCGGAGGACGCATTATCTTATGCTGAATATTTCCGAATCCTCAAAGAGAAAGACCGCACACGCCTCAAATACACTATCGAGTATTTTCCCGAAGAGGGGAAATATCACCTTGATGGTCATGGACCGTGCAAAATTTTCTATACTCCCGATCAAACGCGCCGAGCCGGTGGCCGTTGCCCAGTCTGCGGTCGCGGGTTAGTCGTCGGAGTGGTGTCCCGAGTCAGTGATCTTGCAGATCGGCCGGAAGGATTTGTTCCGAAAAATTTCATCCCCCAAAAACACTTGGTGCCGCTTGAGGAAGTATTGGCTGACTGTTTTGAGGTTGGCTCCAAGAGCAAAAAGATTCAGGATATTTATTGGAAGCTTATCCGCCGAGCGGGCAGTGAATTTGCCGTGATTCTCGATCTGCCGATTGAGGATTTGAAGACAGTCGCCGGAGAGCTGGTGGCCGAAGCGGTTAAACGTGTGCGTGAAGAGCGGGTGATAAAAACACCGGGTTACGACGGAGTTTATGGGATTATTAAAGTCTTTGAAGAAGGGGAGAGAGGAAAATTTGACTCAAAAAAACAAAACGTTCTGTTTTGAGCCAGTAAAGTTGACCAAAATTACATAACGAATTATTATCTATTTGTGGCAAATACCTGCGGCCGCAGGTATTTGCCACAAATAGACGTAATCAGTCGAGAAATGAAAAAAGGGAGAAAGTTGAATGAAAAGAGCCGCATTGTTCTCAATCTTTTGCTTGAGAAAGGAGCATTGTCATCGCGGGAGTTTACAGAAATTAATTTCAAAGGGGAGATGCCTTGGGATTATAGAAGCGTGTTCCTAAAAATGCACGATCTGGAGAGACGCGGATATGTCCGGCAAAAGGAAAAGAATAACCAGTCCTTTTTTCATCTTACGCCGAAAGGGAGACTCGGCATTCTGAAATATGCACGTCTTGAAAAGCTTAGGCCAAAGAAGTGGGATGGACATTGGCGGATTGTAATTTTTGATATGCCAGAGAGCCTTAAGAAATGGCGAGAGTATATCCGAACAGAATTAAAAAGCAATTTGGGATTCTGGCCATTGCAAGAGAGTGTTTATATAACGCCATATCCAGTGACAGGGGAGTTGGATCAGCTTCTAAGGGAGTGGAATTTGCGAAAATATTTTCGCTACCTCACAGTGATGGAGATAGATAACGAAAGAGAGCTTAGGCAAGTATTTAGTTTAAAATAAAATGTGGCAAATTCCTGCGGCCGCAGGAATTTGCCACAACTACGAAAGGTTCAACAAAATTGGATAAACTAAAAATTCATGGTAGAATTTATTGGTTATTGATTTTTTGGGGCGAGCGGAACTCGACCGAGTGAAGCATTCCCGGGTAAAAAATCCACATGGTTGAGAGAGTGACAGATTAAAAAGTACAAAGGCGGGCAAGTATTTAAAAAATTGGTCAATCCGGATAGGGCGGAGGCGTCGCATAGCGGCCTAGTGCAACGGCTTGGAAAGCCGTGACCCTTCGGGGTCTCGTGAGTTCGAATCTCACCGCCTCCGCTCTGCCCGGATTGGACAGAATTCCGTTCGAGCTATTTTTAGAATACACCGCCAGATAACTTGTTATCGAGGGCAACCCATATGCATCGGGACCTTTTATAAATGCTTAAAATTACTATGGAACTATTCTTAGTCATACTTACCGGACTTTTTTCGCTTGGTGGAGTTTGGTTAGGTTCATGGCTTTCTAAGCGCCGCGTAAAGACTCAATCTCTTATGGAAACTAAAATATCTGCTTATGGCAGACTCTTATCCGCGATAAGATCGGAAGGAAACTACCCACACGATATCGCCGGTAGCGTTGATAGCTACCATGTCGAAAAAGTTGCAGAATATAATAGAAAAGTTGAAGAATGGAGGAGAAGTAGGAACGCAATTAAGGGATTGGTAGCAGAGGCCTTTCTCATAACCCAAAATAAAAAATTGCGTGATAAATTATCTACTTTCATATCGTCCCGCGATCCAGATAATATTTTAAACAGAATAGAAGATCTTATGCGAGAGGAAATAGAAATTTAGCCTGCTGGCATATCTCTTAAATTTGCGGTATTGAGTTAATAATAAATTAAAGGGGTCTGGCATATGATCAATACCCAAGAACTTAGCACAACCGAAATTTTTTCACACTACATCACTAGGGCCATATTACCTTTGTTGGTTATTTTTATTGTGTCTGTTATTCAAGGGTTTCGCTTTGGGTTCCTAAATTCAGATTACTTACTTCTAAGTTTAGGATCTCTTATTTCTATTGTCTTGATATTTGGGTATGGTGCGCTCAGCAGGGCTGCACTTGACGGTGCGCGACGGTCGTGGATGTCCTGGTCTTCTTTCTTGGTTTTGTGCCTTATTTATTTTGCTCATATATTGTTTTATACAGAGGGCTATGGGGCATATCAGGAATTTTTCAAGCCGGTACCCAAATCGTTCCTGTGATTGCCCGGTCATTGTTTTTTATAGTTTTTGGCTATATTGCCTTAAACAACTTTTATAAAATTACCTCCTTGCCAAAAGAGTTAGAAAAGAGCCAGGATAAAAATTAATAGAGACAAGGCTGGCCGTTCGGATATTTTCAAACAGACGAACTAAATCTGGAGAATAAAAAGTAGTATAATTAAAAGGTCGAGCACAATAATTATTAAATTAACCAAAAATCCTATGAAAATACTAAAATGCGATCTATGTGATCACGAAGCTCAAGGAGAAACTTTTGAAGAGTGGATGAATGCGCTTAAGCCCCACTATGCCGAAGCGCATGCTGAAGTTATGAAGGGCAAGGCAAATTTAACCGAAGAAGAACAAAAGTCGGAAATGCAGAAGTGGATGGATGAGAACAAAGCGCGCTTTGAAGCAGCATAAAATCTCAAATAACGAATTTGCATAAATTTTATGGCATATAGCGAGTCGTTTGCAGAAAAAGTAAGAGAAGCGCTGGGTAAACGAAAAGATGTTGCCGAAAAGAAAATGATGGGCGGACTGACTTTTATGGTGAACAGTAAAATGTGCGCTGGTGTCTTGAAAGATGATCTCATGGTACGGCTTAATCCTGATGTATATGAGACAGCACTAAAGAAAAAGGGCTGTCGGCCAATGGATTTTACCGGTAAGCCGATGAAAGGGTTTGTTTTTGTTGGGCCCAAAGGGACAGCGAGTAAGAAAGATTTGAAATATTGGCTTGACCTCGCACTTGATTTTAATAAACGAGCAAAAGCTTCGAAAAAACGAACATGAAGCGGGATGTTACTTTTAAGGGTACTGTGCAAAAATTTCCCGACTCTGGCGGCTGGGTGTATGTCGCTGTACCCACAAAATACACAAAAGAACTTAAGGCGCAAAGACGCGCGTGGGGCATGTACCCGATTACTGCATATGTCGGCGAAACATCATGGAAAACAAAACTTATGATGAAAAAAGGTGGTGATTTTTTCGTAGCCCTTAAGGCGACTGTAAGAAACGAAGAAAAAATAGCCGTTGGTGATCGAGTAACTGTTTCCTTTAAGCTCGAGTAACGAGCAAAGACCACAAAAAGAAAAGTGATGTGGTGGGAGCAATCCCCGCCGTTTTATAATTTTTCCTAAAACAGCGGGGATTTGTGCGCGCACCGGGCGGGCGTGGATAAACTTTTGAAATAAAAGAGCGAAAAAGGTTGCCCACATCTCCGCTAGAGATATCCACACATAACGATAAATACATATTGACAAACGATAAACAATAAATTAAGATGCAGGCATAAATAATTTATAAGAACCAACCATGAAAAAAAGCTCCACAATCTTTCTGCAGGTGGTCGTTGTGCTCATCGGCATCGGCGCTCTGGCCCTCCTGCTTTGGGAACCCCACATTGAGGGCAGGAACGTACACGCTACGAACTTTGAAATATACTTCAAAGATCCGTTCATAGCGCTTGTCTACATAGGGTCTATTCCTTTTTTCGCAGCACTCTATCAGGCGTTCAAGGTGCTCCGATATGCCGGACAAAATAAGGTATTTTCAGCGGAAGCCGTGAAAGCTCTGCGGACTATAAAATATTGCGCAATAGCCATCATTAGTTTTGTTGTGGTAGAAGAAATCTTCATTATGTTGAACCATGGTAATGATGATCCTGCGGGCGGGGTTTTCATGGGTGTCCTCATCACCTTCGGCTCTGTCGTTATCGCCACGGCGGCGGCGATGTTTGAACGAATTTTGCAAAATGCGGTGGATATAAAATCTGAGAACGATTTAACGGTATAAATCTATGGCAATTATAATCAACATTGATGTGATGCTGGCAAAAAGGAAGATGAGTGTAACCGAGCTTGCCGAAAAAGTCGGAATTACGATGGCTAATATCTCTATACTGAAAAACGAAAAGGCAAAAGCCATTCGGTTATCAACATTGGAGGCAATTTGCAAAGCTTTGGGATGTCAGCCAGGAGATATTTTAGAATATAAAAAGTAACGACTTGATTCAGGAATTTATGCGTGCACAGGGCGCGCGGGGCAAGCACATTAGTCCTTTGGATTCTGCTCGAAATATATTCGAACTTTGTCCAACAAACACCGCCATAAGATTTTGGAGTAATTGATAGATGAACAATTATTGGTTTAGAAAATGGGGATGGGTGCATTGGCCAGTGAGCGTTCCGGGGTGATGTTTAACGCTTCTCGTTTTTGCCGCCATAGCTTGGGTGTTCATGGTTGCGGATCGGAACAGCCACTCGGTCAGCGATACGCTGATCGGGGTTTTCCCATGGGCGTGGATTTTTTTGGCAACCCTCAACTGGATCGCGTCGAAAACTAGCCGCTAAGCTCCCTCATCAACCTTTATCATAGGAAATTTTTCGGGATTTATGAGGATGATAAAAGCGCGAAATAGACGAAAAAGCTCGTTTTGGCTAAAATAGGGGCAGACAGCCCCCATTATTAATTCTAAAAAACATGGCAGAATTTGATCCTTCCGGCGTTCAGGAATTTCAAAGCCAAATCATCGAACGAGTGCGTGAGTTGGAGCGGATGCTAGACCGCGACGTTATTGCTTATTATCAGGCTGACCGCGTGGACAGCGCCGAGGACGCGCGCGAGAATTTGCAAGGCCTGCACCGGTATCTGAAGACCGCGTACCAGTCCTTTGATCGCATGCTCGATGAGATCGAGAGACGGCCAGAGTATAATTAAGGGGTAAAAAAGATGAGTTATAAGAATTTGCCTTTCGGGTCAGTGGCAAAGTTTAATGTCGTGATTGAAATCCCAAAAGGTAGCCCAAATAAATACGAGTATGATCCTGGCCTCGATCTCATCAAGCTCGAGTGGGTGTTTACGGGAGATTTTAAGTTCCTCTTCGATTATGGATTTGTGTCGCAAACTTTGGGGGGTGATGGCGATCCTCTTGATGCGTTTGTGTTTTGTTCGCATCCGCTAGAGCAGGGAACAGTCGTGGAATGCCGCGCGGTAGGGATGATTGAGGTTTTGGACCGCGGGGAGGTGGACAATAAAATTCTCGCCGTGGCCGTAGCGGATAAGGAATTTGGCAGGTTCCAAGAACTAAGGGATTTGAAGTTTGATTATGAGAAAACTTTTAGAGATTTTTTCAAGGAGCTCGGAGTCCAGAAGGATAAGATTATCGAGATAAAAGGGTTTAAGGATCGGGCTAGAGCAGAGAAAGAATTGGAAGCGGCACATGCGAATGGTGAATAAAGTTTGGTTCGACCTCTCCCTTAATCCCTCCCCAGGCCTGGGGAGGGGGAAAAGACCGTATGCAGCCAACGGATGAGATAAGAGAAAAAATCAATGTTGTGGATCTCGTGGGCGAGACAGTGCGGCTCAAAAAAGCCGGGGTGAATTTCCGCGGTCTGTGTCCGTTTCACTCCGAGAAAACGCCGTCGTTTACAGTGTCACCGGCGAAACAGATCTGGCATTGCTTCGGCTGCGGTCTCGGCGGGGATGTTTTTGAGTTCGTGAAGCAAAGCGAGGGCGTGGATTTTCCCGAAGCTCTGCAGATTTTAGCTGCGCGGGCCGGAGTGACATTGCGGCGGCCGGAGGGTGGGGTGTCCTACACTCCTGACCAGAAAAAGAATCTTTACGACATTAACAACTGGGCCGCTTTGTTTTATTCGAAAGTTTTGTCGGATTCGCAGACTGCCAAGCCTGCCCGCGATTATTTGCAAAAACGCGGGTTCAGGCCAGAGACTCTCAAGCAGTGGCAAATCGGTTACGCTCCAGATGGCTTTCACGCGTTTGAGGAATTTATTGTGAAGAAAGGTTACACAAAGCAGGAGGCCGCCACCGCCGGACTACTAGTCAAAAGAGAAGACGGCAGTTATTTTGACCGATTTCATGAGCGGGTGATGTTCTCCCTGTTTGACATGCATGGGCGAGTGGTGGGCTTTACAGCTAGGATTTTGAAAGACCAGGACGGAGTTTCCAAATACGTTAACAGTCCTGAGACCCTGATCTACAGCAAGAGCCGGCTGATTTATGGACTCAATCTCGCAAAAACCGAAATCCGCAAGCGCGATGAGGTGATTGTAGTGGAAGGGAATGTGGATGTGATTACCTGCCATGAATTTGGATTTTCCAATGTGGTAGGCTCTTCTGGCACAGCGTTTACAAATCCGCAGCTTGAGAGTCTCAAAAGATTTACCGAAAACATCAGTTTTGCGCTCGATGCAGATGCGGCCGGGGTTGTGGCAACGCGTCGCGCTGTAGAGCTCGCTCTCGCAGCCGGGTTTAACGTGAAGATTATCTCAATCCCCAGAGCTCTTGCCAAAGACCCCGATGAGCTCATCCGCAAAGACCCCAGCCTCTGGGAGAACGCGGTCAAAAGCGTTCAAAGCTTCCTTGACTTTTATTTTACCCGGATTCTTGCTACAATGGATTTACAATCTGCGACCGGCAAAAAACAAGCGGTGCGAGAAATTCTCCCGCTTTTATCACTTCTGCCTGATAGCATAGACCGTGTCCATTATTCACAAAAACTGGCCGGCGCTGTCAGTGTTGACCCCAAGGTCATAATTGAATTACTAAACAAAGCAGGTCTATCGAAATTCAAATCCGCCCAAGGTGGATCTTCGGAGTCGAGCCAGTCGATTCCTCGAAAGACAAAGCAAGAAATACTGGAGGCCAGGGTTCTCGGGCTGATTCTGAAATTTCCCGAGGAACTGGCGCTTGACATCCCGAGTCTCAAGGCCGAAGATTTTTCTCTGCCCGTCCATCGGGAAATTTTCCAGACCATAGCCGAGGCATACTCGTCTGGCCGCCTCAATATGGAAAATCTCTTGTCAGAGCATCCAAAACTCGCCACCAATCTCAATCTTCTGGTGTTTGCTCTCGATAATGAGATTTCGTTTGAGGGTGGCGGGAACCTAGAATCTTTGAAACAGAATTTTTTGGGGCAGTTTCGGGAGGCCTTAATCAGAAAGAGTATGCGCCAGCTGACCGCAGAGATCAAAAATGCGGAAACGGCAGGCAATCCAGAGCTCGTCAAGACATTGTCCTTGGAATTTAATCATTTAGCGGGAGAACTAAGCAAGTTTCGTAATTGATGGCTAAACATAGATTGAAAAAAAACAAGAAGTCCAAGCCGAAACATTTTAAAAAATCGATTCACAAGATAAAGGGCGGGAAGCGTCGCAAAGACAGGAAAGGCAGGGAAGAGCGAAGAGGCAGGAAGGTCGACACAACCTTAAGTCATCCGGTACAGGCGTTTGATTGGGACAAAGCCATTTTTGATCTCTCGAAAAAAGGCCAGCAGAGCGGTTTTGTGACTGAAGCAGAAATAATTCACAACATGCCGCATTTTGAAGAGAACCTCGAGGCTCTGGAAAAGCTGTTTTCAGAGCTTGATCGGCTCGGGGTGGAGGTGGTGGATCAGGAGGTGGCTTCCATTTGGGAGCAAAGCAAAGCTGAGCCGGAAGGACCGCGTTCCAAATCTGTGAGCGCGACCCCAGAGAGTTACGACCTCGGGGATATTTATGATGACTCGATCCAGATGTATTTGCGGGAAATTGGCAAGGTTTCGCTGCTCAAGGGTGCGGAAGAGGTGGAACTCGCGAAAAGAATCCAAAAAGGCGATGTGGCGGCCCGCAAAAAATTGACCGAAGCCAATCTCCGTCTCGTAGTATCCATTGCCAAAAAATATATGGGTCGGAACCTGGGACTGCTTGATCTCATCCAGGAGGGGAACCTGGGTCTGTTTCGCGCTGTGGAAAAATTTGACTGGACGAAAGGATATAAATTTTCCACTTATGCGACGTGGTGGATTCGTCAGGCCATTACCCGGGCACTTGCCGACCAGTCGCGCACCATCCGTATTCCGGTGCACATGGTGGAGACTCTCAATAAATACGCGCAAGCCGAGCGGTCGCTCGTGCAGGAGTTAGGGCGCGAGCCAACAGTTGAGGAAATTGCCGCGGAAATGGGGATTGAGGTAGCCAAAGTGCTGCAGCTCCAAAAAATTTCCCAGGAAACTGTGTCAATTGATACAGCCGTGGGGGATGAGGGGGATGAAGAAGATTCGCGACTCGGGGATTTCATCGTTGACGAGCAAACCTCAATGCCCGCAGAATCAGCGGGCCGACAGATACTGCGCGAATACGTGGGCGATGTTTTGAAAGACCTTGATCCGCGCGAGCAAAAGATTTTGAAAATGCGCTTCGGGCTCGAAGACGGGGTGACGCATACTCTGGAAGAAGTTGGCAAAGAGTTTGGCGTCACGCGCGAGCGTATCCGCCAAATCGAAGCCAAAGCCCTCGAGCGCATCAAAGAGCACAAACATATTCAGAAGTTGAGAGACTATTAGGAAGTTGTAAGTAGTAAGCTGTAGAGTTGTAAGCAAGTCAGAATTTTATAATTGGAATCACACGCTATTACCATACTAGTATGGTAATAGCGTGTGATTATCGGAAACTAGACAAGATTTGGAAACTAAACTAAGCTTTAGCAAGAGTTAGGAACCTATTTCGAGGAGGAGACGATGAAAAATTTCAGTATTGTTGCGGCCATTGTTTTTGTGCTTGCGGTTCCAGTGGCTTCGAATGCCCAGCCGCACAAACTTGAAATCAGTGATCTTGCAAACATCCTTGCAACATTACGCTTGGAGCCGATTTCCGAGGATATCTGCACGATTCATGCCAGGTATAACGGGATGGGAGAATTGAGACAAGCTCTGCGCTCTGATCCAAAGCTGCAGGAGACACTAAGGTTGTCTGAAAAATAATTGGAACAGTTGTGGATCAAGTCGTATAGAGAAAAGGCGATAATGCTCACAAAGTATCTGAACGCACCAGAAGATGAGTTTCCAATTCGCTGTGAAACCTTATATGGGGCATTAATTACCAGTCCCGGCTGGGCGCAGGAACGTCTGAACTCTTTCTACCACAAGAACCAATATGATGTTGCCCATATATTGCAATATTATGTGAGCGATGTTGAGTTTCAACTCGTCTATCAGGACGCCCCCACAGATGGGTCGGGGATAATCACGAGGTTAGGACTCATAACGTGGTTTGTCGAGTATGGAAAAAAGAATGGTCCAAAGCTTCGAGAACGGGTTCTCGCCGGTGATGAAGAGGCACGCGATCAGCTCCGAGACTTACTTATCCAATACCCCCTGCTTCCTAAGGATCTTGGTTTGAGTGTTAAAGAGGCCGGAAAGCTTGTGGATCGTGAATCGCTTACCCCGACCCAACGGTAAAAATTCCAAGCCCGTGCGAACTACTGAAGTTCGTCCGGGTTTTTTAGTTGATCTAATTCCTAATCTGATTAATCTTTGCCGCCAGAATAAAATCATTCTCTGATAAACCTGTGATTGCATGAGTTGAGAGTTTGATGTGGACATAACCCCAGCCAAAAGAGATGTCTGGGTGATGGCCTTCGGCTTCGGCAATCTCGCCGATCTGGTTTACAAAAACAAGTGCGGCCTTAAAATTTTTGAATTTGAATTTTCGGGAGATTGATCGGGCATCCGGGGATAGTTCCCATCCTGAAACTTGGGGCAGATAGGTTTCGGCTTGCGGGCGGGTGAAGGGAGGAACGTCTCCTTCACATGGGATACAGTGTTTGGAAGTTAAATCAGACATGGCGACCCCTCCCTTGATCCCTCCCCAGGCCTGGGGAGGGAAAGAATTGCAAATTATGAGATGTCGCGGTGAGTTTCGAACAGAAACGCGGCGTCTGGGTGCAGGGCTTTGAGGACAGTGATGGTTTCCCGGAAAATCTGCTCTGATGTTACGTCCTGTTTATCTTCGACCCACTCCTCCAGACGGTTTTGCACACTGTCAGCAATGTTTTCGGAGAGCATTTCCGACAGATGAGCGTTGCGGCAGGATGCGAAAACTGCCGCATAGATTTTGCGGGAATCAAAAGGCTCTGTATGTCCTCTGCGTTTTACGATATGTGGCATACTACGAAATACTAATTATTACGAAAATACAAAAAAGGATTAACCGAAATTAATTGTGCCGTTGGCGATCAAGATCAGCAGCCAGGAAAGGCCAATCAAAAGCAGACCGATAGCCAGGCGCATGAATCCGCGATTGTCCTGTTTCCATTTCTTGACTTCTTGAATCTTTTTTCCAGTCGCGACCATCAGGAGGATGACGATCAGAGGGGAGACAAAGATGAGATTGTAAAACACCAGAAGCAGAAATGCCTTGAAATCAAAATACTGCGACAGAATGGTGATTATTGCCAAATATGGCGCGCCCGTGCAAGGCAGTTCCACGCCTGACACGAAAGCTCCCAAGGCCGCCATGCCGATGATTGTCGTGTGCGTCGCGTATTGGTCGATTTTTTTTGCCATGCTGGCCGGAATGGCCAAAGAAAAACCCCGGCCATACCAGAAATAATCTTTGATTTCCAGAATACCGGCCAGAGTAACAAACAGTGCCACGCCAATCGACAGGTATTCAGTTACGACCAGGGGAATGCGGGCAAAAAAATAGATTAGCCCCAGACCGGCAGCTAGATACGTGACATAGACTGCACCAATATAGACAAAGCCCAAAGAGAGCATTCGTCTGATCGAACCGCCAGAAGACATGACTACAGACATCATCAAGATCAATACGCCAATGGCGCAGGGATTGATGGAATCAATCACCGCCGTCACCAGAACCGTGAAAATTGTCGGAAGCTGTGACTCAATCCCCACGTCGAGCCTTGGATACACTTCGCATCTCCTCGACGCCGCTCGGGGCTGCTCCGGTATCCGTGCCTCTCCTTTTTCCAAAAACGCGTGTTGCTCCGACACAAGGTCGGAGTGCGCTCCACGTTTTTGGAACCTTATCAATTCTCATACTTGTATTCTCCTTTTTGGATGGCGATCTCGTAGAACGGACAAATTTTGTCCGTCTTGTTTTTGATTTCTGATGAAAATTCAAGAATGAGACAATCACCCGGAGGGATATTGCTGTAAGGCGAAATTACATAGTTGGGAAAATCCGCGAGTTTTTCTTGAGTGATACGATTGCCTTTAGTTTTGTAGACGAACGTCTGCAGGGTTCCGGGCTGGCCATTCGGGCAATTCATGCCGTTTTGCAAAATTTCTTCTCCGTGATTTGTCGGAATCCGCAAAAAGGAGGGAGTGAGTTGTCCGCCGATTACCTCAAAAAATTTTTCGAGCCTGATATCCCGAAGATTTCGGACAACGCCTTCGATATGAATGCGATTGTCGCCGTGTTCGTGAAAAACTGACGTGCCCACGCGATTGGACAGCCCTTTCGGATCGACCATATCAACCGATTCGGATGTTTTTCCCATGTTTTCCTCTTCGCCTCCATGAGCAAGCAGGATGGTCCGGCCGAGGACCTGATTCGAGGCCTGAAGATTTTTATCACAGGAATAAATTTGAAAATCCGCATGCCAGTGGACCGGACCTGCGGTGACAGATGCGCGATTTTCCATGACTGTGGCAGCCGCCAAATAGATGGTCGTAAATACAGCCGGCACAATCATACCCAAAAATAAAAAGAGTTTTAAGCTCTGACTCGGCTCTTTTTTCACCAGAGCCGCAATCAGGAAAACCCCGATGATTAAACAGCTATAAAATAAGACGCTAACAGAATTCGCAAGCATTGGCTACTTTTTGTTTGTGTTCGTTTTGGGAGGTGTTTCCGCAGCAAACCTCGCAGCAAAAGGTTTTACCCCCAAAGCGGTGGATTCCTTCCACCCCCGTCTTGGCTTTGCCGCATTTAACGCACGTGTGTTTGATATATTGAGCGATTGCCGAACTCATATTTTTTGTTTCCGATGTTAATAAATCTGAAAATATTATAGCAGATTTTCAGAAAATAATCAAGCTTGCTATCAGAAAATAAATGAGTAAACTCAATAGGTCTTGAATAATCGTCGCGAGCGGACCCGAGCCAAGGGCGGGATCTGAATGTTCTTTGTATAGAATTTCTGGAATGAAAATTGCCAAGACAGGCGCTATGGTTACATTGATAAACATCGCCAACCCAACAGTTATTCCGATCGCTGGCGCGTGCAGCCAGTAGGCGGCGAATAACCCGATGACGAGTCCGAAGATTGAACCTAGAGAGAGGCCGAGACCAGTTTCTTTGAAAAGATATTTTGAGAAGTCTCCGCCTGATTTTCGTAAATGCCTGACGTAGATGGTTTCCGTTTGGGTACCGACCGCATCGCTCATGTAAACGATCACAGGAATAAAAAAGGCCAATCGCAGGTCAGCGGACAGAATTTTTTCATAGCTGGATACAATGATCGAGGTGACGATGCCTCCAAGGAGCCCTAAAATCAGCCACGGCAGACGGTGTTCGATAAGGTGGCCAACCGGCTCTTTGAGATCATCGGAGATATTAGGTTTGAATTCGGGTTTTTCCATAGAAGTTCAATTTAATTGTGATTTCTTCGATACCACATTTTGGTGAGTTCAATGAGGGAAAGTTTGTAGACAGGAAATAGGACGAGGCTCGCGATCGCTGGCCAAAATGGCAAAGGCACAGTACCGAGAAAGTGATTGAAAAAAGGCACATACACAGCGATGAGCATCAGGGCAAATCCGATTGCCACGGACGCGAGCAGAAATTTATTGTTCCAGAGGTTTATCTTGGGGAGAGGCAATCGCAAGGATTTAAACGAAAAGACGTTGACGAGCGTGGGTGTGGCAGTGGCTATAAACACCAGAGATTGGGCCTTCATGAGATCCCAATGCAGAACGCGGTGCAGATATAAAAATATTGCGACCAGAGTGAGGTCGCTAATCAAGCTTACCACAAAAATCAGCATCTTACTCTCTCGATCCAAGATTGGTTCTCGAGGTGATATGGGCTTGGTGTTCATAATCCCTTCTTCTGACGGCTCGAAAGCCATCGCTAGGACAGGCAAACCATCCTCCACAATGTTGACCCAGAGGATTTGGATCGCAGTGACAGGAAAAGGGGAATGAGTGACGAGAGTTGAGGCAATGAGAATGATTTCCGTAAAAGCGTTGGACATGACGGTGACTGTGGCTTTGCGGATATTTGCAAAACCTGTGCGACCTTCTTCGATTGCGGCGGTTATGGTGCTGAAACTATCATCGAGGAGCACCAAATCCGAAGCTTCTTTGGCCACATCCGTGCCAGAGCCAACGGCCACCCCAATGTCAGCCGCTTTCAGGGCTGGTGCGTCATTTACCCCATCACCCGACATAGCGACCACTGCACCGTGTTTTTGCCAAGCGGCAATGATGCGGAGCTTGTGTTCCGGGTTGACTCGGGCAATGATTTCCAAGTTTTTTATCACAGACTGTAGCTCCCCGTCGGAAATTTTGTCTAACTCCTCGCCAGTGATTACAGCATCGCTAGCAGTGCCAAAACCCAATTCGAGTCCAATAGCTTTGGCGGTGAGTATGTGATCGCCGGTAACCATGAGGACTTTGACACCAGCTTTGCGGGTAACGGCCAAGGTTTCGCGCACATCTTCCCTGATGGGGTCGCGGATCGCAGCGAGGCCTAAATATTCCAAATCGTCTACGAATTTCACGAGATCAGAAACCTCCATTCCTTCTCGAAAATTCGATTTCGACAACACGATATTTCGGGAAGCAGCGGCGATTAAGCGAAACCCGCGTCCCGCCATGTTCTCATAGGTTTCACGAATCTGGCGTTTTTCTGTTTCCTTGAGCTTGCTTTTCAAAAGGATTGCTTCTGGCGCCCCAGACAGGAAAATTTTTAGCATCTTGCCGTCCAGGTGGAAGGAGGCGATATATTTCCTTGATTCTTCAAACGGTACCATGGCGATGCGGGGGAGGGAGGACAGCGTGTCGCGTAGATTTTTTCCTGTCGTCATAAATTTTTCCAGCTTGGCTTTGTCTGTGGCCTCTCCGTTCACTGTCATTTTCCCATCGCGATCCTCTAGTATGGCTTCATTTGCCAAAGCCAGGGCGAGGAGGACTTGTTTTTCGTCACTGCGCGCAATGATTTCCTCCACTTTCATCTGTCCGTAGGTGAGAGTTCCTGTCTTGTCAGTGCAAATTACTGAAGTTGAGCCCAAGGTCTCGGCGGCGATAAGCTTTCGTACCAGGCCTTTGCGGGCCAAGATTTTTTGGCTGGCGACCGCGAGGATTATGGATATTGCGGCCGGTAGGCCTTCGGGGATTGCCGCGACCGCCATAGCCACAGTCGTTTGCACCATTTCAATAAAAGGATCGCCCTCGCTAAGGCCGAGGATAAAAATGGCGAGAGAAATGACGATAAAGATTTCCGTGAGAAAGCGTCCGAGTTTGCCCATCCGGGCCTGCAAGGGACTCTCTTCGTTCTCGGTATTTTGGGTGAGGGTAGAAATTTGTCCAATTTCGGTTAGTCCACCAGTGGCCACGACCAGGCCGAGCCCTTCGCCGCGTTCTATGACCGTGCCGGTGAACACCATGTTGGTTCGGTCTCCGACCAGGGCTTTTTCTCCGATGAGGCCCAGTGATTTTTTGACTGCTTTGGATTCACCTGTGAGCAAAGCCTCATTGGCTTCGAGATTGGCGACCTTTAAAAGTCTCGAGTCAGCCGGAACTTTATTGCCGCCTTTTAGCATCACGAGATCACCCGGCACCAAATCGGCTGAGTCAACTGAATAAGTTTTTCCTCCACGAATCACAATCGCTTTGACCCGGACTATTTCTTTGAGTTTTTCAAAAATTTTGTTCGCGCGGTATTCTTGAAACAGGCCGATACAGGCGTTGACAATGACCACGATGAGGATAACGATGGGGTCACCATATTTTTCTAAAAAATTGCCCGGTTCGTGAAAAAACAGGCCGAGGAGTGCCGCAACCAACAATATCCAAACTAAGGGGCTAGCAAATTGCGAAAAAAACATCTGCAACACGCTACGCTTCCGGCTCTCGGGCAAGACATTGGCTCCGTACTCAGCGCGTCGTGTTTCGACCTCGTCTGAAGTGAGACCTTTTGAGTTATTGAGTTTCAGAATTTCCAGGATTTGTTGGATTTCGAGACTCTGCCAGGATCTAGATTTGAGCATTTATTTTACGTTTTGAGTTTTGGTGAGGTCAAAAACCAGGGAGGTAGGCTTGAGTTTGCTCTCGATCGGCAGAGAGAAGGCGAATATTGAGCCCTGGCCGATGCCTTTGCTTTCCGCCCAGATTTTGCCGTTGTGCTGGTCGACAATGACTTTAGCGAGATACATGCCAAGTCCCAGCCCAGCCGCGTATTTTTTGGAGTCTTTGCCCCGGCCGTATTTTTGGAAAGCGGCATAAAGTTCGTCTTTTTCCATGCCTTTGCCCGTATCTTTGACCTTCAGTTCAAGATTAGTGGCAGTTTGCTGCAAGGATACTAGGATTTCACCTTGTTTCGAATATTTGATGGCATTGTCAATCATGTTGCTCACCACCTGGTGAATTTTTTCTTTATCCATGACAATCTTTGGAAGCCCAGTTGTTGGTTTCACAAAGCGAAGTTTGAGATTTTTTTGCTGAGCCAGAGGTTGGAGCTGATCGACTGTGAGAGCGGTAATTTCCAGGAGATCTGCCACTTCATAGACGAATTCCAACTTGCCGCGTTCAATGCGGGAGACGTTAAGCAATGCATCGATGAGCGAAATTTGCGAGCTGTTAGTAGCATCGATTTTTCGAAGCGCCTCCCGCAGCTCGCCATCTATTTTTCCGAATTCATCGGCGAGGATGGCTGACAGAAACCATTTGATGGAGGACGGCGGTGTGCGCAGCTGGTGGCTGGCCATGGTGATGAACTCGGCCCGCGCCGCATCGAGAATTTTCAGTTGCTGATTGGCTTCTTTTAATTTTTCCGAGACAATGGCTTTGTCCAGAGCGACTGTAATGACATTGACAAAGCTGCTGATTGACTCTTTTTCAAAATCCACGAGGTCATTTTTCAGGCGATTGAGGCTTAGTATCAATGCGCCGATAATTTCGTTTTGGATGAGTAGGGGGTAGACGAGGGAGGAGCGGACATGACCATCAGTGCTGATCTCGGCGAGCATTTTTTCTGCCACTAACGAGTTCCACACCTCAGGTAAAGCTTCCGTGTATCCCACGGTCTTGGAATCAACAAGCTGTTTCCAAAAAAGACTTTTTGAAGTTGGAATCTTTATTCCAGCAAATTGGATTTTGAATGCCGTTTGAATTTTTTCGAGACGTTCGGAGCTTGAGAAATCCAGAGGTAAAAACGAGTTTTTTTCTTTGTCGAAAAGCAATATCCCGACCAACTCAAAATTTAGGTCCGCTTGGACTATAGGGCTGATTTTGGCGGCCAAATCCTTTGGCGTCAGGGTCAGGATGCTGATTTCGTAGAGCTTGGAGAGGAGGGAGAGAGTTTTGTTTCTGATCGCCAGCTCGGCGTTTTGTTTGTAGAGAGTTTCTGTGAGGGATTTTTTTGGGGTGGTAGTATCGGCCATATCAATAAATTTAGGTCTTATCCATATTTTACCTCTGCCTAAGGAAAGTGGCAATATCGGCGCAAAATGAAATTTCGCTCCAGGTTCCTGGTGACAAGGCTTTTGAGCTCACTGCATGAATTGCCGCGTTTTTTTCGGTCGAAAAATTCTGGACAATGTAAGTTAATCAGGTTTTGTACACGTTCGACAGGTTGCGTTGCTTCTAGAAATCATTACCAAAAAACATTTAGAAGCCAAAGTTGGATAGAGAGTACAATGTGAAAACAAATAAAACATCAACGATCAAAAAAATAAGTCCAAGTGCATACCACAAATTTCCTCTTGAACCTCTTGAATGATTAGCATAAATGACATATACAGCAGCAAGTATAGATATTGAAAAAAATACAAATCTAAAGTTATTACAGATGGGTACTTCACCCCGACATCCAATTGTGTTAAGCAAGGAATCAGGGGATAGACCCAAAATAAAGGGTACTATAACAATCAGAACAAAAATTATCCAAAGCTTTTTATTTATTGTCATCTCTTCCTATTTAATATTTGCCTTAATATTACCGCCTTCTGTTCCGAGTTGCAAAAATCTCATTCCCCTCACCACCTCTTTGGTCAATGTCCCGTTGCTTTTCAGAGTATAAATCGTGGATTGGTTCTTCGGTTTGTTGAGGTCTATGTAAATCACTTGCTTGGATTTGAGCCAAAATCCTTGGTCAAAATCCAACAGCGAACCTGATTTCTCCACGAGATTTATGACGAGTAGATTTGGCTGAAAGCTTGATGTCGTCCCGTTATACGAAACCGACAAAAGCTTCAGGTTTTTGGTGGTCAGGACCTTGGTCTTTTGAAAGGATAGAATCGTCGTGTTACCGGCATCATCTGTTGCTGTGCAGCTAGTTTGTGTACATGAGATCACTGGATCTGGG
>JAHFJD010000003.1:40465-41794 GCA_023246055.1 Candidatus Doudnabacteria bacterium | reverse complement strand
TTTGTTAAACTGGAAAGCAGACGCATCAGGGAAGGCATATCCTGGTATGAGCAGAAAGCCGAGGTTACCCGAGTTTCCACGGCGAATTATATGAATTATTTAGCAAGTGCGTAAGTCCTACCTTGGTCCCTTTTTCTTTTGTTCAAATTTTGCTAGGAAATGGTCTCTAGTTATAGCTACTTTGCCCTTTACTTATTAGGGTAAAGTAATCATTACTTAAGTCTAAAGTCATTTTTGACTCTTTCCGGAAAGCTTTCTTGTATTGCTAATGTTTTTGAAGTTTTCCTCAACGATTACTGGTGGTTTTGTCTCAAACCAGAAACCAGTTCAGTTTTATTTCAGATAGTAGATCAGCCCACGGCCACGGTTTTGGGCAATCGAATTCCGAAGTCTGACAGGGCAGAATAAGGTCGGACACGTTTGACTTTACTTTCCGGCGTTTTTTCGGTAAACTGTGGGATATACTAATTATTATCCTAGGAATCAATATTCATGGATACGGCTAGCAAAGTTGAACAGGCCAATAGTCAAGCGGCAATACCACACGATATTCCGCTCGAGCGAAACGGAAAAAAAATCGGTGTCATCGGCGGAGGATATGTCGGCGGCACGGTGGCGGGTTTTTTCCGGGAAGCGGGTGCGGGTGTCAAGGTTTACGATAAATTCCGGCCGCAAGATCCCCTCGAAGAGGTCTTGAACCAAGACTATATTTTTATTGCTGTGCCGACCAATTTTGACGGCACGGCTATTGATCTTTCCGCCATGGATGATGCCATGGCCAACGCGGCCAAATCCAAAGCCCGGGCCATCATCATCAAATCTACCGTGATTCCCGGCACCACAGAAAAATATCAAAAACAATACCCTCATTTGAAGATTATTTTCAATCCCGAATTTTTGACCGAACTCACTGCCTACCAGGATTTCAAATATCCTGATCGGCAGATTGTTGGCTTTACGCCGCAAAGCTACGAGATCGCGAGCGACATAATGAGCCTCCTGCCGCTGGCACCTTTTTCGCGCATCATCCCTGCGGCGGCCGCGGAGATGGCCAAATATTTTGGCAATACCTGGTTTTCGGTCAAAGTTGTGTTTGCCAATCAAATGTACGACCTCTGCCAAGCGCTCGGCATTGATTATGATCTGGTGAAAGACAGCGTGGCAGCAGATCGGCGTATCGGCCGATCGCATCTCGATCCGCTGCACGGCGGTTATCGCGGTTACGGCGGCAAATGTCTGCCGAAAGACACGCGGGCGCTCATCAAATTTGCCGCAGATCACGGCGTGGATTTGAAAATTTTGAAAATCGCGGAAGAGATAAATAAAGAC
>JAHFJD010000003.1:0-40455 GCA_023246055.1 Candidatus Doudnabacteria bacterium | reverse complement strand
GGGGGAGTGGACCGCTAATGGCCAAAGTCCTGATAACCGGTGGAGCGGGGTTCACCCCCACACCAATGTTAATTGGTGTGTTATTTTGCGAGATTTAGAAAATTATCGAAATAATATTTACTTATGACTAAGGTACTTGTAACTGGCGGCGCGGGGTTCATCGGATCAAACCTGACGGATCGGCTGATTCGCGATGGACATGAAGTGCTGATCCTCGACAACCTCTCTACAGGAAAAAAAGAGAATCTCAATCCCGACGCAGATTTCAAACAATGCGATATTGCGGACCATGAGAGTATCGCGCCGCATTTTGCGGGAGTAGAAGCAGTATTTCACGCAGCGGCTCTGGCGCGCATCCAGCCATCTATTCAAGATCCGCTACCTGCCAACCAGACCAATATCACCGGCACTTTGAACGTCCTCTGGGCTGCGAAAAACGCTGGCGTCAAAAAACTGATTTATTGCGCGTCATCATCTGCCTACGGAGATCAAGATAAATTTCCCCTGACAGAGGATATGATTCCGAAGCCCAAATCCCCGTATTCTGTACAAAAATACGTGGGTGAATTGTATTGCACCCTGTTCAGCAAGTTGTATGATCTTCCGACAGTGAGTCTGCGATATTTCAATGTCTATGGTCCGAAACAAATTTTGGAAGGCGCGTACGCGGCCGTGATCGGAATTTTTCTGAAGCAAATTGCATCCGGACAGCCCATGACACTCGTGGAGAACGGGGATCAGATCAGACGGGATTTCACCCACATCTCTGACGTGGTGGAAGCCAACATGCTGGCTTGGCGGTCGGATATGGGAGGTGGCGAACTTTTTAATATCGGACGCGGGAAAAATTATTCTATCAAGGAAGTGGCAGAGATGATTGGCGGCCAAATCACTCACATTCCCAGGCGACCCGGGGACGCGCTGATTACTTTAGCCGACAACACGAAGGCCAGGAAAATGCTGGGTTGGGAGCCAAAAGTCAATATCGAAGAAGGCATCGCAGAACTCAAAAAAATCCATGGACTGCTATGACACGCATCCTTATTTTCAGCATTGCCTATGAGCCGCTCATCGGCGGGGCGGAACTGGCGGTCAGGAACATTACTGACCGCTTATTTGATTACGAATTTGATTTGATTACCTGCCGGTTCAGCCGGGCGCATAAAAAATTTGAACGAATCGGAAATGTGAATGTCTACCGGGTGGGGTTTGGCGGCCGCCTCGGGAGGCTCGCGTATCCGATACTGGCGTTTCGCTGTGCAAAAAAATTGCACCAGGCACGCGATTATCAAATCGTCTGGAGTATAATGGCGGCTTATGCCGGGGCTGCCGGGCTGCTATTTGCCAAGCGCTTTCCCATGGTAAAATTTTTGCTGACTTTGCAAGAAGGTGATTCGCTGGAACATATTTACGCGCAAGTCCGGGGTTTTAAAAAACAGTGGCAGGCGATTTTTCGGCGAGCAGATTACATCCAGGCGATTAGCAATTTTTTGGCAGATTGGGCAAGGCAAGAGGGTGCCACCTGCCCGATTGAGGTAGTCCCGAACGGGGTGGATGTCGAGAAATTTCAAATTCCAAATTTCAAATTCCAAAAAAATTCCGAAGGTTCAATTTTCAAAATTATTACGGTGTCCAGATTGGTGCCGAAAAACGGGATCGATATCCTGATTCGCGCTGCCACAGAATTAAAATTCCAAATTCCAAATTCCAAATTCCAAATTCAAATACTCGGCAGTGGCTCAGAGGAGACAAAGCTTAAAGCGCTTGCCAAAGATTTGAAAATCGAGGATCGTGTCGAATTTGTTGGCAAGGTCGCGCAAGACGATCTGCCTCCGTATCTCTCGCAAGCGGATATTTTTGTCAGACCCTCGAGATCAGAGGGCCTCGGGACCGCATTTTTGGAAGCCATGGCCGCAGGATTGCCGGTGATCGCCACGAGGGTTGGCGGGATTCCTGATTTTCTTCACCCCCACCTCCCCTTCCCCCTCAAGCCTACCCCAAAATCGAGTACGCTTTTGGGGGACCCCGGCAAGGGGGAGGAAGTTCCCCTCCCTCGAGGGGAGGGGCAAGGGGAGGGGCAAGGGGAGGGTGAAGCTAATGGATTATTTGCGAATGTGGATGATCCTCAGGATCTGGCGAAGAAAATAAGGTTCTTAATGCAGAATTCGCAATTGCGAAAGCAGCTGGGCGAAAATGGCCAGAGACTAGTCGAAAAAAAATATAACTGGGATCATATTGCCTTACAAATGAAAAAGATATTTGAAACTCTGGAGTAAACATGTTTACGAAACACCGAAATATCATGATTATTTTAGCTGTGGCGACCCTTTTGCGATTTTGGGGCATCGCGGCTCAGGGAGTGCATCATGACGCGGCACTCAACTCCATGCGGGCTCTCGGCTGGTAAGAGGGATATAAATATTTTTGCGTATTTTCGAGACCACGGCGCCCGCGGCTTTTGGCTGGTGATGGCGGAGGGAAGCAATATCAAAACCGAGACTGACCCCACCTATACCGCTCTTCTAGAATCGTACCGAGAATTTTTCAAAGACAGCAATATCGAACCTGCAAAATAAATATTTGGGCCGAAGAACGAAGTGCTATTTACGGTTTATCATTTCAAATAGATATGATCATAATCCCCACCTACAACGAGCGGAGTAATGTTAGGCCTTTGGTCGAACGGATCCGAAAGGCAACAGGCGATCTGTCGATTTTGTTTGTTGATGACAATTCCCCAGACGGTACCCAGGTGGAAATCGTTGCGATGCAGAAAACTGATAAAAATATTTATCTATTGGCGCGTCCCAAAAAGCAGGGTTTGGGTTCAGCTTACAGGGCGGCTTTTGAGCACGTCCGGCGTTCTCCGGAGATAGAATTTGTTATCACTTTGGATGCCGATTTGTCGCATGATCCATCAGAGTTACCGATTTTTTTGAAACTCATTAAGCTTCATCCGGTGGTAGTGGGATCTCGCTATGTCGCAGGGGGTAAAATAATTAACTGGAACCTTGTGCGTCGCCTGGTCAGCAAATTTGGCAATATTTATGCAAAATTTTTAACCGCCACTCCGGTTTCGGATCTGACGAGTGGCTATGTTGCGTACCAGACGAGTTGGCTGAACCGAGTGCCATTCCAAAATATTCAAGCCGAGGGATATGCGTTTCAGATTGAGATGAAGCATCGTTTGCATGCCCTGGGCGCGAATATACATGAACACCCGATAGCGTTCGTAGAACGAGAGGGAGGGAAATCTAAATTTTCCCTGGTGATTATCTTAGAAGGCGTGAAGTTTCCGTTAAAAGTATACTTTGAACGACTATTGCGCAAATAAAATAATGACTCCTCGGCAAAAATTATTATTTGCGGGTTTACTGGCGATTTCCGCGGGTCTTATTTTTTTCCGTCTTGGCCGACAGGATCTGCTCGGTGATGATGCGCATTATGCCACAAGGGCCATCGGTTATTTTGATTATATGTCTTCTCGTCAGCAGACCACACCGGTGCAATGGTTTGGCAGCCGGCCATGGTGGTCGTATCTGTCATTTCACGACCACCCGCCATTATTTTTTTCAATTCAGCATATTTTTTTCAATTTGTTTGGGGTTTCGGTGGTGGTTTCTCGTTTGACGTCGGCCCTGGCGGGACTTGGTTCGGTTATCGTAATGTTTTTTTTGGGCCGAAGGTTCGGAGGGGATGGTCTCGGCTTTTTGGCAATGACCGCCCTAGCGATGAATAATTATTTTATTTGGCAAGCACGGATCGGCCTACTGGAGTCGTTGTTTGTATTTTGGCTGTTGCTGGGACTGCTCTATTTGGTCAAAGCGCTCCAGGGCGATGACAAATTTTTTATCTGGAGCGGAGTGTTTTTTGGAGCAGCCATGCTCACCAAATATACTTTTCTTTTTGTCCTGCCCGCGATTGGGATGTATTTGCTGTGGCAGGAGAGATCGGTATTTAGAAGTAAAAAGTTTTGGTTCGGCGTTACGATGTGGTTTCTAATCATCTCGCCGATTTTGATATTCAATTTTGAAATGTATAAAACTCGCGGGCATTTTGACGTGCAGTTTGCTGATCTGTTTGGGCAAGGGAATGCCGACTGGCCAGTACTTGGCAACCGCATTGACGGGTTTCACATCAATTTGATTGAACCGATGAAAAGTTTAGGACAGGGGATGTCTTGGCCATATTTTTCCGGTGCGGTAATTTCGTTTCTGGCGGTCATAGTTTTGGCCTGGCGCAAGCAGCAAAAATTGCTTTGGTTATTGCTGTTGCCGGCAGCACTCATGTTTTTGTTTCTAGTGTATGTCGGCGGAGCGGAGCGGTTGCTCGGCGTATTGTCGCCGTTTGCGGCGTTAATATTTGCCATAGCCATCTTTCAATTGTGGAAGTATCGCCTGACTGCCTTGACTGCCGGCCTACTGTTCGTTTACTGTTTAATCTATATTTTTAACACGAATCACGCAGTAGCTGCTCCCGCTAATCGATTTTTGGTTTCGACATTGCGCAAAGAAAATCTGGGTTTTAACCAATTGGATCAAAGGCTCTCACACTTATTGAGGCAAAAACGCGCTCCTGAAGCCCAGAAAGGGGTTACCAACTGGATCTGGTATCGGCAGATGAAGACGGAGGCCATAGATTTTTCAGAACTGCATGACCAGAGCAAACAGCCATGGCCTTATCTTTTTGTATATGATGTGAACATGTATTGGTTTCCACTCGCTTGGGTGTTTGATCGATGGCGGTTTTACGACCGGTTTTTTATCGCTGGCACTGATGAGTTTGCGGCCATTGTCTCGGCGCCCAATACCAGGGCTGTCTTTGATAAATATTTAACTAAAGATGGAATGATTTTCATCAAAGCGGGCGAGAATACAAAACTTAAGAGAGGTGAAGAAATGTCGCAAACTAAATACGTTCTCAAGCATTTTACTGATCAGAACATTCAGCCGGAGGTTATACGGGACGATAAAGGACGTGAAGCTTTTTATATTTATACCGAATTGCCAAGATAGTTTTTGCCATGACCTTATCAATAGTTATCCCAGTGTATAATGAAAAAGCCACTCTAGCAGCGCTGTTACGCGCTGTGGAAGGAGTCGCTCTGCCAGGAATGGAAAAGGAGATTATCATAGTTGATGACGGTTCTCAAGACGGCACGCGGGAGATGCTCGAGCGCCTGTCTGGGGCTTATAACATCCTCTACCAAGACAAAAACCGCGGCAAAGGCGCAGCATTGCGGCGGGGTTTTGCGAAGGCTTCGGGGGGCATCATTTTGATTCAGGATGCTGACCTGGAATATGATCCGGCAGAGTACCTAAATTTGTTGAGCCCCATTCTCAATGGGCGAGCAGAGGTCGTTTACGGTTCGCGGTTTGTCACGCATCATCCACGCCGGGTGCTCTATTTTTATCATTATTTGGCGAATAAACTCCTGACCTTTATTTCTAATCTATTTTCTGGAATTAACCTTACTGATGTGGAGGTGGGCTATAAAGTGTTTAAGCGCGAAGCATTGATGGAGATCTTGCCGCATCTTACTGCGAAGCGATTTGGCATCGAGCTGGAACTGACAGCGGAGGCGGCTCGTCATAAATTTCGGATTTATGAGGTTGGTATTTCTTATCATGGCCGGACCTACGAGGAAGGCAAGAAGATTGGCTGGCGTGATGGGGTGGCAGCGCTTTGGCATGTGGTGGGGTATAATTTGTTTAGGTCATGCAATAAGGAGCAGCGACCATGAAAATCTTGATTGCCACTGGGATATTTCCGCCGGATGTCGGAGGGCCGGCCACATACAGCCAACTACTCGCTACGCAGCTCGCAAAACGCGGGCATGAGGTCAGGGTCGTGGCTTACGCTGACAAGAACTCCCCCCGCCCCTCTTTGTCAAAGAGGGGAGATGGAGGGGAGTTCCAATTGATACGTATTGTCCGGTCGCCTTTCAAGCTATGGCGGTATTTTCAATTTTTCCGAGCAGTGAAAAAATACGGTCGCGAAGCTGATGTAATTTACGCCCAGGGTCCGGTCTCCGAGGGGTATCCTTCATATCTCGCGACCCGGGTTCTGAAAAAGCCTTTGGTCGTGAAGGTTACCGGCGATTATTCCTGGGAGCAGGCTGTGAACAGAGGGCTCACGGATAAGCTAATCGATGAATTCCAAACACTGGGGCGCTATCCGCGACGGACGAGGAGAATGCGTGACATCCAAAGAACCGTTTGCCAGCATGCGAAAATTATCATTACCCCTTCCGAATATCTCAAAAAGATAGTAGTCGGGTGGGGGATAAACGAGTCCAAAGTCAGGGTGATTTATAATGCAGTCGAAAAGCCAGAATTAAGAATTGAGAAGCAAGAATTAAGAAAAAAATACGGAATAAAGGTCAGCACTTTTCTAGTTCTGTCCTCTGGGCGGGATGTGCCTTGGAAAGGGTTTAAGTTGCTAGAAAAAGTTATATCAGAATTGAAAATCACATATCCGGATATACAGCTTAAAATCCTTCACAAGATCCCGCGGGCGGAATTTCATGAATGGGTTATGGCCGCTGATCTCTATGTCTTAAATACCGGCTACGAAGGGTTATCAAACACTTTGGTTGAGGTTTTGCATATCGGGACCCCGATTATTACCACTCGTGTCTGCGGTAACCCGGAAATTATCACCTCCCTGCCTTCCCCCCCTCATGAAGGGGGAACTGAAGGGGGGTTATCTGCCAACGGGATTTTGATTGATTATAATAACAAGGAGCAATTAAAGCAGGCAATTGAGCTTTTATACTCTCATATAGAATTACGTAATAGATTGGGTAATTCCGCAGGCCTGGAGAAATTCAATCTCGAATATATGATTAATAAAACTGCCCAAGTTCTGATCGAAGCCTCCAACACTAGCAAAATTTAGATTTCAGCTCAAAATCTCTGTACTAAAACCTATCGCGGCCGCGATAGGTTTTAGTACGAGGGATGTATTATTTTAGTCTTTATTTTTTGAGATTTTGGTGATAGACTTTGATTAACAAAACTGGCAACTGGTTGCATTAATTTTATTTTCGATGAGAGTTTTGATGATTAGTCTTGATCGGGGATTGCTGGGGCGGGCTGGGTCCGGGGATGTGGTGGAGCGGCATAGGCGATATGCGAATCTCGCTGGTGCGCTCGATATCATCGTTTTTGCCAGTGCCAAGTATACGGAATATCACCTGGCGCAGAATTTGAGGATTTTTCCGACGAGGTCTTCAAAATTTTCGCATTACTCAAAAGCCGTGGATTTAGCACTCGCACTGAACAAGGAGCAGGCCTATGACCTGCTCGTGACCCAGGATTTTACAGCTCCGGCGGGGCTGCGAATAAAAAAGTACTTAAATCTGCCTTGGATCGTGAACATTCACAGTATGTTTTTTTCGCGGCGATGGCTCGGATTCAATCTGGTATCCTGGTATTTACTTTGGCTGGTGAAGCGCGCCATCAAAGCAGCCGACGGATTTCGAGTGAACAATAACGAGATTCGCAGCCAACTCGCCAGCTGGGGAATCACCGAACCAATTTTGGTTCAGCCGACACCGATTGATATCGAGAGATTTAAGAATCAAGGGTCAAGAATAAAGAATAAAGGAGAGCGGGGAATTGATGTTTTATTTGTTGGAAGATTATCTCCGGAGAAGAATGTCGGATTGCTAATCCGAGCGTTTAAAAAAATTAATGGTGGCTTCAGATTAATCGTGGTAGGGCAAGGGGTAGAGGCAACACCGCTCAAGCGGTTGGCTGCCAGCGACGTGAGAATCGAATTTTTGGGTCAAAAAAATCTTGAGGAACTGCCGGAAATTTTCGGAGGAGCAGATATTTTTGTTTTGCCGTCAAATACGGAGAGTTTTGGCCAGGTCTTGCTGCAAGCCGCAGCCAGCGGGCTGGCGATTTTATCGACTGACACGCCAGGCGCGAGGGAGATTTTAGGAGAAGGAGAATCCGGCATTCTCGTTCCTGTCGGATCAGAGAAAGACCTCGAGCGCGAGCTAAAAAACCTGCTCACCAAAACCTATGAGCGGGAATACTGGGCCAAGAAAGCGCAAGATATGTCCGAGCGGTATGATGCAGCTGCGGGACTGGAGCGGACTATGATGTTTTGGCGGGAGATAGCGAATACCCCCCTTACATCCCCCCTCATGAGGGGGGAAAGAGGAGGGTCAGAGCCTCATGAGGGGGAGAGGAAGGAAAGGCCGTGAAATTAATATTTATCACCAGAAAAGTTGACCGGGGGGATGCGCTCACTGGTTTTGTGTTTGGGTGGATCGCAGCGCTTGCGCAAAAGCTAGAGCATCTATACGTGATTTGCCAAGAAAAGGGAGACGCTTCGGGTTTGCCGGAAAATGTCAGCGTGCATTCGTTTGGTAAAGAGCGGGGTAACGGTAGATTTCGCCAAATTTTACAATTATCAATTATCAATTTTCAATTATTTCGTAAGGTGGGTGGTGTGTTCGTGCATATGCATCCGATATATGCGATCGTGGCCTGGCTGCCTGCAAAATTATTTCGGAAAAAATTGATTCTCTGGTACACGCATAAATCAGTGGATTTGAAACTGCGGATCGCACATTTTTTGGCAGACGAAGTACTGACCGCATCAAAAGAAAGTTTTCGGCTGCCATCAAAAAAGGTGAATGTTGTCGGGCACGGAATTGACTTGAAAAAATTTCAAATTTCAAATGACAAATTCCAAACAAAACCCCAAATTCCAACTTCTAAATTCCATATTCTAAGTATAGGCCGGATCAGTCCAGTGAAGGACTACGAGACTTTGATCCAAGCCGCTCGTGTGCTGGTAAAAAAGCAAATCCGAGATTTTGAAGTAAATATTTACGGACGAATAGGGCTTGAAGAGCACCAATCGTATATGGATTCACTAGCCAAATTTGTCCGCAATGCAGAGCTCGAGGATTATGTGAAGTTTCAGGGTGAGCTTGATTATGAATTTGTGGACGAGATTTACCGCGAGGCCGATCTGTTCGTGAATTTGAGCATGACAGGGAGCATTGATAAAAATATTTTGGAAGCCGCAGCTTGCGAAGCAGTAGTTTTGACCTCAAATGAAGCATTCAAAGAGCCGCTCACAAAGATTTCAGGGGATCTATTTTTTGAAAGAAATAATCCTGCTGACTTGGCTGAAAAAATAATCAAGATCAAGAATTGGAATACAAATCAAAGGGCAGCAGTGGGACAACGACTCCGCTCCTGGGTGCAGGAAGAGCATGACCTTGATAAGCTGGCAGTTCGGATTGTGGAGAGATTTCAATGAACTTGAAAACAATTAAATTGAATAACGGCATTGAGATTCCACGTTTGGGACTTGGGGTATGGAAGATTCGGGATGGCGAAGCTGTTCGGAACTCGGTGATGTCGGCCCTTCAGGCAGGATACAGGCACATTGATACCGCCATGATCTACCGCAATGAAACCGGAGTTGGGGAAGGCTTGCGCCAGAGCGGCATCCCGCGGGAAGAAGTATTTATGACAACCAAGCTCTGGGTTCGCGATCAAGGTTATGATCGTACTCTCGCGGCCCTAACCGCATCACTCGAGCGTCTAGGAATGGATTACGTTGATCTTTATCTCGTGCATTGGCCATTTGCTGACGAAGAGAAAATCAGCGAGAAGCGATCTAGTACTTGGCGCGGCATGGAGGAGTTGTATCGCCAGGGGCTGGCGCGAGCCATTGGCGTGTCCAATTACACGGAAGCGCATCTTGAGGAGATGAAAAACCATGCCACGGTCATGCCAGCTGTTAATCAGGTGGAAATGCATCCGTTTTTGTATCAAAAGGAGCTTGCGGCTTACTGCGTAAAAAATAACATTCAAATCGAAGCTTATTCCCCACTCGCGCATGGCGCGAAGCTTGAGGATCGGTTGGTTGCCCAAATTGCGGAAAAATATTCGAAATCAACTGCCCAGATACTGATTCGCTGGAGCCTGGAGCACGGTTTTATTGTTCTGCCCAAATCCACCCACAAAGAAAGGATAGAGGAAAATTTTCAAGTATTTGATTTTGCAATTTCTTCCCGGGATATGCAAACCCTCGACGGCTTGCATGAAAATTTCCGCACCTGCTGGGATCCAACATAAGGCCGCCAATTCCCTTGAGGTGTTGAAAAAATTAAGATATAGTATTATACTAGGACGGAAAGGCTTAATCAACACAAGGTGAAATTATTTTACATCGCGAATGTCCGGATTCCGACCGATAGAGCGCATGGCATACAGATAATGAAAATGTGCGAGGCTTTCCAAAAATCAGGAATCGAGGTGGAATTGATCATCCCGGAACGCCGGAAGAATTCGATAAACACCGATCCGTTTCTGTACTACCAGGTTGACCACCGGTTTCGGATTCGGAAGCTTTACAGTCTTGATTGGACCAGATTTGGCTGGTCAGTTTTTTTCATTTTGCAAAATGTGTCCTTTGCTCTTTCCAGTTTGGTTTTTCTGATATTTCAGGAACGCAAGGCCGTGGTTTACACCCGCGGCGATTCAGCATTGTTGTGGCCATTTTTTTTGTTTAAGAAGTTTCCAATATTCATTGAAACGCATTTCAAATCCAGAAAGTTCCGGCGTCATCTCAGACCGCTCGTGCGAGCCCGGGGCATAGTGGTGGTCACAAAAGCCTATCGGAGAGAACTCACGTCCGCATACCATATCCCCGCTAATAAAATAATATGGGCGCCGGATGGAGTGGATCTCGCAAAATTTTCCGCCAAAGGCGGATCCGCCTCGGGCGGACAAATTTCAAACTCCAAATTCCAAATTCGGGAACGATTGGGCATACCACAAGATAAGAAGATAATTGTTTATACCGGAACGGATCTGGGGTGGCGAGGAGTGGAAACTTTCAAAGAGGCGGTGAGATTGCTGCCTCAAGACTGGCGGGTATATTTTGTGGGTTCTGTGAGGCCGATTGATGATCTGCGCGCGGTTTTTATCGGGCACAAACCGCCAAAGGAAATCCCGCTATGGCTTTCAATTGCTGATGCATTAGTTTTATGCGGTACTGCCAAATCAGAGATATCGCTAAACTATGTCTCTCCCCTCAAACTGTTTGAGTATTTAGCGGCCGGCCGGCCGATTGTGGCGGTTGATACCCCGTCTCACCGCGAAATTTTGAGCGAGGAAAATGCCCTTCTAGTCAAACCGGATGATCCAGAAGCTCTGGCAAAAGCCATCAAAACAGCATTGACCGACGAGGCCTTAGCCGAAAAAATCGCCCGGAACGCGGCTACGCTCGCCCCGCAATATTCCTGGGACAATCGCGCCAATCGGATTTCGGATTTTATCAGTTCTCACATACATTAATGAGATTTTTTAAAATAGCCTTCGAAATTTATTCTGCATATCCGCTTTCCGAAGCTCTGATGATTCTGCGGAATTATTTCCGGATAATTATCCGCAACCGGTTGCCATTTATCCACCATAACCAGGAACGGATTATGGGTTATGCAGTCGAATTTCCTGACCGGCCGATGTTTTTCGGCATGCTGACAGAAATTTATTTTCGCCGGTTTTACAAATTGCCGGATACAGATATCCGGACTATTATCGATGTGGGTGCAAATATCGGATTGGCGACGCTTTATTTCAAGTGGCTCCACCCACGGGCCAGCGTGTTATGTTTTGAACCAAATCCTGAAGTGCTTGGATTTCTTGAAAAAAATATTTCGCGCAACAAGCTTGCCAATGTCAAAGTTTTTCCCGTTGCCCTCGGGAAGCTAAACGGGGAACAGGAGCTGTTTACTAGCGCGGAGGTGAAAGGTTCGACGAGCGCTTCCACGATTCCGCCTATTAATAAGGAGCGCAGTTTTCGGGTTCCAGTGCGCCGGTTATCCGATTTTATCGAAAAGCCTGTAGATTTTATTAAGATTGATGTCGAGGGCGCCGAGGGGCAGATTTTGGAAGACCTGGAAGAAACCGGCAAACTGACTTTGATCCGCGATATGATTATCGAATATCATATGCATGACCAGAATCGTGGATATTCAATGGCGCGCCTTCTGGCACTTTTGGAAAAAAATAGTTTTGAATATTTATGCTTCCCCCTTTTTTCTGACATCAATTGGAAACCGCCGAAGCGGATGCGACAATATCTCATCTATGCCTCCCGCGGTAGTGCATAGAAAGAAAAGATGATAAAATAGAGCTTGAAAAACCGGAACCAAATCATGCTTGATTCAACAAGATTATGAGCAAGAGGAATAAAATATTAGTAACGGGCGGGGCGGGATTCATCGGTTCCCATGTCGCTTCCGAGCTCGTTAACCTCGGACACCAGGTTACGGTATTGGACGATTTGAGCGGGGGCTTTCGCGAAAACGTCAACCCTTCTGCCCAGTTTATCGAAGGCAGCATTACTAATCATGAATTTATAAGCAAGCTGTTTGCTGAGAGGCAGTTTGATTTTGTTTACCATTTAGCGGCTTACGCCGCTGAAGGGTTGAGTCATTTTATCAAAAGGTTTAATTATGAAAACAATTTAATTGGAAGCGTAAATTTAATTAACGCTTCAGTCAATAACAACATTAAAGGCTTCGTTTTTACTTCTTCCATCGCCGTTTATGGGGCCGGACAGCTACCGCTGCGGGAAGATACTGTTCCGCAGCCTGAAGATTCCTATGGTATCGCCAAATACGCAGTGGAACAGGAGCTGAAAGTGAGTCATGAGATGTTCGGTTTGCCGCATATTATTTTCCGGCCGCACAATGTATTTGGCGAAAAACAGAATATCGCTGATAAATATCGCAACGTGATTGGGATCTTTATGAACAATCTGATGCAGGGGAAACCGATGGCGGTTTTTGGCGACGGGGAGCAGCAACGAGCGTTTACTTATATTAGTGACGTAGCGCGGACCATCGCTAGTTCTATTTTTGAACCCAAAGCTTATGGGCAAGTCTTCAATATTGGGGGCGATGAAGTGATGACCGTCAATAAGCTTGCTGAAATTGTAGGCGGCGCTATGGGTGTGGAGTTTAAAATTGAGCATTTGCCGCCGAGAAACGAGGTAAAAAACGCTTACTCGGACCACAGCAAAGTGAAAGAAATTTTCGGCTACAGAAATACTGTATCTATTGAGGAGGGAATAAAGCGTATGGCGGCCTGGGCATTACGCGTTGGTTCAAAAAAAAGTCGTGATTTTGAGAATATCGAGGTTAAAAAAAATTTCCCCGTTGGGTGGGGTTAAGGGCAGCCACAAAAAATTACTGTTAAGATTGGGATCGCGCCAATACAGTTCGAAACACGCGCGCCAGACGCTCTCCCATAAGTGCGCTGCTAAGCTGTTTCTCTGCACGTTCCCGTGCGTTTTTTCCCATGTGGGCACGAAACGATTCGTCGTCCAGCTGGCGGACGGCCTTCACAATCCCCTCCACGTCATAAGGTTCAACAACTAGGGCCTCCACTCCGTCGGTCACATACTCTGGCAGATACGCTTTTCTGGTCATGATGATGGGGACGCCTGATGCCATCGCCTCCATCAGGACCGTTTGTCCTGAACAGTCGGCACCGTCGCTAAACGTGTCAGGATGCGTGATGAGCAGCATCGCGCGAGCGGTTTCCAGTTTTTTCTTGACTTGTGGAAACCTAAAGTTATAATGCACGGTTACATTTTGGGGTATGTTGGTGATGCCTTTCACGTTGCGCTCGCCGCATGCAATTTCAAAACGAGCTTGAGGTAATCGGCGCGCGGCCTCAATGAGCGTTTTATAGTCTCGGCCGTTATCCCGCCCCACTGCAAAAAAATCCTCACTGCGAGATCTGTCACCGTGATAAAAATCGATGTCCACGTTCCCGAATACCACGCTCATTTTGCCGTGCAAATACGGACAGTGTTCTGCAAGATACTTCTGCTGCACCGCGCTCACGTTGACAACCTCATCGGCTCCCTTGAGCAGCCAATGGATCAGCGCCAGTTTCAAGGGCTTATCTTTATTTGATTCCAGCAGCCGTTTTAGGCTGAAATTGAGAAGCACAAATTTCGTCCGCCGCGGAATGAGGCGTTTCCAAAATAGCATATACATCAGCGCGGACCCGAACACGATATCATAACCAAAGGTCGCAAAGAACATCAGAAAATGTCGAATCCGGAAACCCACCTTGGCCCTGATTATTGCAGGGAAAAGATCATTCGTTTCCTTGAATGCGGCATCAATGCCATGTTTTTGCAGATGATTGAAGCCGTAGAGCTGGGTGTCGGGGTAGTCAACGCCAGGGACTCCTTCAAAACGTCCTTTGCGCGCGCCAGCGAAGACATAGAGAACTTTCATAAGGTTAGCCTTTCACAATAAGCTTAAAAGAATCTGTTTAAAACAGCAAGCAAAAAAATCGGCCTCACTGCGGATTAATTCCCCGTATGGCCGGAAAGTCAATGATTAGATATAATGATTACTATGAAAATCTGCGTAGTCGCCTACAAATTTGGCACGGAGCAGGAGATCGGAGAGCATCTCGGTACGTATCACTATTTTATTGAAAAGATGCGCCGCCTCGTGAAACTTGGACACAAGGTTTATGTGGTTGCGCCCTGGCTGTCTTTTTGGCGAAGGGGAAGTGTGGACGTGGATGGGGTGAAGGTCTTGCGATATTTTCCGCCCAGTGTGAATAACCCAAAAATTTTCCCTCTCAATCGGCTCATCAATCTGTGGTACCGCGTCGCAACCCAGAGAATGATTCGCCAGCTTGATGCTAAACTCGATTTGTCAGTCATTTATGTTTGGCAGTCTCGGCTCACCGGTTACGCTGTCGCGGAAATCAAATCCAGATTGCGAGCCCCGTTTCTGTTCCGGCAAATCACCGCCTGGCAGTGGCACCTCCGCCGGACTGCCGCACAAGTTTATGGGAAGCGCGTTTGGTATAGAAGTTTTTTGGATCCTTTTTTGGAGATGATATTTTTGGAAAAGTCATTGCAGAGAAAATATGTGAAAGGGATCTACGCAAAAGCCGACCGCGTGGTGTTTGTGAGCGAAGCCGCTTCAAAGGAAGGTCTCGATATGGGACTTGAGCCGTCAAAAATAGCCGTGATCGGCGTGGGTGTTGAGGCGGATTTGTTCCGACCGCAAAACTTAGAAAAAAAATATGATCTGCTGTTCATTGGGCGGATAAATTTTGCGGAAAAGGGAATTGGTTATTTGTTGCAGGCCATGCCAGAAATACTGAATGCAGTGCCAGATGCAAAATTGGGTATTGTTGGTGGCGGTGGAGAGAGTCAAGAGATGAATGGTCTCATTGCGCAGCTTGGCATAAAGGACCATGTTGAATTGCTGGGCAAAAAACCATTTACCGAGCTTCCCAAATATTTAAATGAATCAAAAGTGTTTGTTATGCCTTCTGTTTGGATGGAGCATTTTGGGCAAGTGACGATTGAGGCTATGGCTTGCGGTGTGCCGGTAGTAGGTACAAACATCGGTGGCACTCCGGAGATTGTTCACCCCTCCCTGACCCTCCCCATCAATGGGAGGGAAGCACACAAAGGAATTCCCCTCCCTCGAGGGGAGGGGCAAGAGGAGGGTGAGTGTGGAATAATCGTCCCGGCTAAGGACTCGAGTCGTCTAGCAGAGGCGATAGTTAAACTGTTGCAGAATGACAGGCTGCGAGAACGCATGGGGTCAGCCGCAAGAAAAAGAGTTCAGGAAAATTTTATCTATGAGGTGCTGGTTAATAAATTTTTGGAGTTGATAACATCTATCGGCACATAGATACTCATAGACTTCACGGCCGTGAAGTCTATGAGTATAAGGTAGCGGTGCGGAATTGATTTATGTATATTTATATTAGGACTTACGCACTTGCCTTGTATGAAACTTGGGACAACTGATCAAAATTACCAGATGAATAAAACCGTGTTTATTTCCGGGGCATCGCGCGGCATTGGCCGGGCGACTGCTCTGCGTTTTGCCCGTGAGGGATATAGTATCGTCATTACTTATCAGAATTCCAAGACAGAAGCTGAAGCAGCCGCTCTGGAATGCAAGCAAGCTGGCGCGCTTGAGATTCTGACCCTCGAATTGGACTTGCGCGACGATGACAGCATCAAACGCACTGCCGAAATTACGGCCGGTCGATTTGGTCGGATTGATATTTTGATCAACAATGCGGGGATTTATGAGCAGGGTCTAGTCAATGAACAAGGCTTTGCGGAGATCCGCAGGCTCATCGCAGTCAATCTTGAGGGGCAGGTTAAACTCACGCATGAATTGCTGCCGATCGTGCGCAAGTCTCTCGTCAATGTGGGAAGCAGGCTCGGGTTGTTTGGCAAAAAAAAGGCCAGCGTGTATTCGGCAACCAAATGGGGACTGCGAGGGTTTACGAAATCGCTCGCTGAAGAGCGGCCTGATTTGCTTGTCCTGGCAGTTCATCCTGGGCTGACTGCGACGCAGATGGGCGCTCCAGAAGGCATGCCTCCTGAAAAAGTTGCGGAAGTCATCTACAATGCGGCTACGGGAAAATATCGCCTAAAAAGCGGGAGCGATGTGTTAGTGAGATACTATGTGATGGGACGGCTTGGCAGAGTCTGGTTTATGGTAAAAACGATAATCAAAATGATCATTGGCAAAAGAGAATTTCCAAGAATATGAAGATTGGTTATTTCAATTCCGGTTATTTGCCGGATCGCGGGGGTGTGGCGACATTTGCCGGAGGACTTGCGGGGCACATGGCCGTTGATCCTCGTGTCGAAGCCGTGAAGGTTGTGGCATTCAAAAATTCGCAGCCGCGGCATGAGATCCGCGGCAAGCTGGAGGTGTTTGCGTTTGCAGGGACTGGCATCTGGTCTATGCTGTGGCTTACAGCCAAATATATCCACAGATTCCGACATTTCGAGGTGTTTCACGCTTCCAATATTTTTCCTGTGGGGTTTTTTGTGATTGTGTTTGCCAAATTGGTATTTCGCAAAAAGGTTTTCCTCACACTCCACGGTACAGACGTGGCGACAAGGCAAGGGTCAGCGCTAGTCAAATGGGCGAAGCGGTACACGTTACGGAAAGTTGATCTCGCCTTGGCCAACAGTCGCTCCACAATGGCGCTCGCCACCGCCCGGCAGAGAGTGGAGGCCAAGCAATTTGCCGTGATTTATCCCGGAGTTGATGACCCCTCTGACAGCGAGAGCAAAGCGGATGTCCGTAAACAGTATCATTTAGGTCCTGACGAGTTTGTGGTGCTCTGCGTCGGCCAGTTAATCCGTCGCAAAGGGATTGATGATTTGATCAGAGCTGTGTCAAAACTGTCTGATTCAAAAATTAAACTCCTGATCGTGGGCAAAGGGCCAGAGGCAGAAAATCTCAAAAATCTCGCCAGCCAATTACATGTTTCAGATCGAGTGATTTTTGCCGGATCTGTGGCGTCCATCGCCAGCTATTACCAAGCCAGCAATGTTTTTGCCATGACCTCCAAGTACTTGGCAAATGACGGTGATGTGGAGGGCTTGGGCCTCTCCATTTTGGAAGCGCAGTATTTCGGCTTGCCAGTGATCGGTACCGCGAGCGGAGGAATTCCGGAGACGATTCTGGACGGCAAGACGGGAATAATCGTACCAGAAAGTGATGTAGATGCAATCGCTGAAGCAATTTTGAAGTTGAAAAATGATCGGGATTTGGCTAAACGTATGGGTGGGGCAGGCAAACAGTTTGTGCGTGAAAATTTTTCCTGGGAACGATCCGTGGAGCGCCACCTGGAGCAGTATGAGAAAAAATAGGACAGTTTCTCTCGCGGATTTTGAATAGCCGCAATCATTGAATTTTCCAAGGGATTTTGGTAAAATTTGGCTTATGCGCATGATCAGCCGTTATTATTACCGGTTTGTGAAGAGCCGGAGAGCGAAAATTTTCCTGACAGTTTTTCTTGTCGGTGTGTTGTTTTTGGGCTTCATGCTAGTTAGGAAAAGGGATACCCTGCGCCAAAATCCCAGGGCCTATACGATCTACAGCAGCTTGAGACAGATAAGTGATATCATGTATCTTCCATATTTTTTCAAAAAGGATGAGATTCCAACCTTTGAACTCGAAATCGATCTGGCCAAGATTAAAGAGATGGATGAGCGGATCGCGAAAAATTCCGGCCACGTAGTGTCTGATGACAAGATTTTTGCGCCTGCCAAATTTAGATATGCTGGAAAAAGTTACAATGTCGAAGTGCGTTATCGTGGGGATGAGGCTCTGCATTGGGAATATCCACAAAAATCCTATTTGATTGATTTCAAAAATTCAGACCAGTTTATGGGCCAAACCCGCATCAATTTTATCCTGGTCGATGATCGGAAATTCGCTTTGGAGCAATTTCATAATTGGCGAGCAGGCAAACTCGGCCTCCTTCATCCCGATAGTGGTTTTGCCAATTTGATCATCAATGGCGAGAACCATGGTTTGTATTTCATGATCGACGGCTGGAGTCCGCAAACTCTGGCTAAATGGGGAGCGCCGTCAAATAGCAATTTTTATAGCGTCAATGTGATGGATTTGCCCGGTTACGTCGAAGGGGTAACCAGCTTTGGAATGTGGGATAACCTCTATGCCTGGCATCATGTCGTCCGCGACGATCGTTACGGCTATGAAGATTTTTCCGATCTGGAGGCGCTCATCAAGCTTTTGCATAACAGTTCTGATCAGTTTTTTTTCGCGAATATTTTCAAGCTCGTGGACAAAGATAATTTTTACGGTTGGCAAATCCACCAGGAGCTCATGAATTCGATCCACCAGAACGTGGATAATACTCGTCTATTTTTTGACGCTCTAAAGGGTAAGTTTATGTTTGTGCCGTGGAACGTCTCGAGCAACCCCCCGGAGCGCGATAACTCTGACATTTATGGAGTCGTGGCGGGTCGCATCTTCAGAAACCCAGAATTTTTACATGAAAAGAACAAAAAACTTTATGGATACGTGTCAAAAGAGGAAAATTTGACTGAAGATCTTGCAGCCTATGATCATATCTATGAGAGCATGAAAGTGTCTCTCTACAAAGATCGGATGAAGCTGGTGACGAATCACTACGCAGACAAAATGTATCAGCAGTATCGCAGTGAGATAATTGCAAATTTCGACCGTTTGCGGAGTCGTTATGAGAATGAGGGAATAATCCTTGCCAATTTCCATGTCACGAACAATGACAGCATGCGATTTGCTAGTGAGTTTGTGTTGGGAGCAGTCGATATTGAGGTCGAAGGCAATCCTGATTTCGAGCTTCAGGAACTGACCACAGAGCTTGCTGACAAGAATGTTTTCAAAGGATTCGAGCTGCGTTACGATAGCAATGATAACGGCGAGCTTGACTCCGCTGATAGCAGTCAGTTTCAGAACGTCATTATTTATACTAATCGCCTCAAACCTGATGATATCTATTCTGCGATGAAGAAAACCCTAACCCGTCATCGTTTTTTTCTCGTGAGCCAGCAAATCAGCTCTACACAGTTTGCCAGTAAATTTCGAGATTTCAAGATTTTGCTGAACAGTGGGATTACTGGAGAGAAAATTAAAGACACGAAGGTGAGTAAACGGATTATTAATGAAGAGGCTTTTAGGTCCCAATAATTTCGGCCTGAAAAAAGTGTGGCTGTAAAACAGTATTATTTTCGCATAATAAAAAGCCCTGTGTGGCGGCCAATTGCCAAATTAGCAGCGCTGTTTTTGATCATCATCGTTGCTATTGTTTTGATTTCCGTTAACAAATTTAAGACCGTGGAAAGCCGGGCACTGTTTCTACAAGCCCATCCAAGCATAACCAAACTCTTGCCAGTCTATTGGCAGGCGAGGAAATTGAGCGATATTATTTACTTGCCGTATTTTTTTCAGCATGATGCAGTCCCGACCTATTTGCTTCAGATCTCGCCGAAAGACCTGGAGAAATTGAATCAGAGTTTGCCCGAGGCTTTTATGGGGGTGAGTCTCACCGAGCGGATGTTTGTGCCGGCCGTTTTTCGCGCGCACGGCAAGATTTATAAGGTCACAGTCAGATATCGCGGCGACCGAGCAAGACACTGGAACGCGCCCAAGAAATCTTATCTCGTGAAATTTGACAAAAAAAATCTTTTTCAAGGTCAAAGCGAGGTCAGTTTTATCATTCCCGATGACCGTCTGTTCGCGGTTGAGGATTTTAACAATTACCGCGCCAGGAAACTGGGGCTGAACACGCCGGTGAGCGGGTTTGCCAACCTCGATGTGAATAGCCAGGGCTCGGCCTTATATTTTGCGATCGAAAGCTGGTCTCGGGAGATGCTCGACAAATGGGACGTCTCGCCAGACAGCATTTTTTACTCAAACTCGAACGGCGGAGAGAGCCTGTGGCAGGACGTCCAGAATTGGCAAGTGTCTGTCGGTACTTCCAAACAGAACAATGTTGAACTATCCAGATTGGAGGAGTTAATCAAACTTCTCAATACAGCGCCGGATAGCGAATTTAATGCCAGAATTTTTGACCTGATAGATAAAGAGAATTTTTATACTTGGCAGATGCATCAGGAGCTCGCCAATTCTCCACATGAGTTTGATGACAATGTGCGATTATATTATGATTCAAAACAGGGCAAATTTTTCTTTGTCCCTTGGGACGTGGAGATTTCGCCTCCGGCGCATAGCTATTTTAGGCAATATGGTAAACTGGGCCAGCGGATATTTTCGAATCCGTTTTTCTTGCAAGAAAAAAACCAGCGGCTTTATGAATACGTGGCCGATGAAAAAAATCTTGAGGATGACCTGCGTTTTTACGACCAAACATACAGCAGCTTTAAGATTTCGCTTTACAAAGATCGCCTCAAGATTTATGCTAATCGGTCTGCGGATCAGGCCTATGAGTTGCACCGCCAGGAGATTATTGATATTTTCCATTATCTGCGCGGGAAAGTTTCGCCCTCACCCGGTTAGAAAACCGCAGGCTTTACACCAGACTTGAGTCTTAGTATCATATTAAGGAACCTAAATGGCCAAACCAACGTTACATTTTCAGAGATTTGAGTTCAAATATTTTTTACCGCGATCCCACGCCAGACCACTTGTGTCTGCTCTGCGCCCGCACATGATCTGGGATCCATATGGTACGAATGGTCAGGGTTGGTACCGGGTTAACAGCCTGTATTATGATACTCCGGGTTTTGACTGTTTTTGGGATAAGGAGGCCGGGGTAGCAGATCGGAAAAAATTGCGACTTCGCTACTATGGCGATACTCTTTCGCCTGATACCGAGATCTATGCAGAACTCAAACGCAAACAGAACGAGCTGGTCATCAAGGACCGTGTGAATCTGCGGTTGGGCGATGCCGGTGGGCCTAGATTACAGAAGAAATTCTTGGATATGCACAAGGCCAATCGTGACAACGAATTCATGCAAGAGATTGCTTGGTTCACGCGCCGAAACTCCTTGCGTCCTAAGATCTTCATCTCTTATATCCGGTATGCGCTCCTCTCAAAACGGAATCGGGAGTTTCGCGTCACAGTGGACGAGAATATCGAGTCCCGCGAGCAGTTCGATTTTATCTCGCCGCCAGGTCATGCGGCAAAAATCTACCAGGATGGTGTAGTGGTTGAGGTCAAATTTAACAATGTCCTTCCCGGCTGGTTTCACCCGATTCTCCAGAAATTTAATCTCCAGCGGCTGGCTTATTCCAAATACGGCAACTCGATTCGCCATCTCATTCCAGTTTTTGACGATAATAATTATAAACCCGTTTAATAATTTAACATTCATATGTCCACATTTCTCAACGCTTCTTCGCCTCTGATTTCAGGAAAATTAAGCCTGCATTTTATTTTGCTCGGGATTGCAGTGTCGTTTATCTTGTGTTTCCTCGTCGCCGTGATCTACCGAGCGACCCACCGGGGTCTGTCCTATTCCCAAGGCTTTACCATTAGCCTGATTTTGATCGGATTTTTGGTTTCCGCAACGGTCATGATCATCGGCAATTCGCTAGCCTTGGCTTTTGCTGGGTTTGGTGCTATGTCGCTTATTCGTTTTCGCACGGCGATCAAAGATGTCCGGGACGTGGCTTTTGTTCTGCTCGTCGTGGTGATTGGATTTGCTTCCGGCACGGGCAATTTTGCGCTCGCCATCATCACCGCCGGGTTTGCGATGCTCATTTCTTACGTTTTGTACAAAACCAATTTTGGTTCAATCCGCAAATATGATTATGTGTTAAGTTTTTCTGCGGAATCAGGGGGTTTTAGCGGAGACAAAATGCGGCAATTGTTTGGGGAATTTCTCAAATACGACCAACTGCTCAACATCGTGGCTCGCGAAAACGGGCGGCTCCTCGATCATAGCTACAACATCAAATTTATCAATACAGAAGAGATCGAGAAATTCGCAAAACGTTTAGCTGAACTGCCAGGCCTATCAGACATTGATATCATTAGTTCAAAGAATGATATCGAATATTGAGAACAGGGTGCCCCGCCGTTGGAGTTGAAGGAGTGTGGATAACTTTTTGACAAAATTAAACTTGATTGTGATAATCAAGACATAAGCTTTTCATTAAGATACAAAAATAATAACAAGGAGCAAACGAGATGAATAGGGAAAACATATTTTTGCTGGCTGTTTTGGCAGTGTTTACTATACTGCTGTCAGCTTCGGCAACCTATGCTGCTCTCACCTTTGACGCCACCACAGTCACGAGTGATAGCAGTATAACTTTAACTACAGCTTCCGGGTCGAACGTGGCGGTAACACGGGGTCTAACCGCGAATTCTGCGACAACGACGGATTCTTTATCTATCGGAGGATTGACCACATTCACTGGTGCCACGGCATCAGGAACAGCTATGGTGATCGGAAGTGACGTGGTGCTATTCCGCAATGCAGCCAATCAACTGCGAATACAAGGGAAGTTGAGTTTAGCCAATAATATTCTTTCAGCTACAACGACAGATTCTCTGTATGTTGGCGGCCTAGACCAGCATACCGCGGCCACAGCTTCAGCCACCGCCCTCGTCATCGGCGCTGATGTTCCGGTATATCGCAGTTCGGCTAATACACTCACCCTCCAAGGGATTCTCGCTTTGCAAAATGCTGAAACTATTGGCAATTCCACGAATAACGTGGTGTTTGTGAACGCAACTACAGCAGCTTTGGCAACCAGCTCGGCCACAACCACGCCAGGTGCGTGGGTTTCCCGTCAAGCAAGCACAGCCAGCACCACGGTCCTGCAAATCGGCGGTCAGGATGTTGCCGGAGGCCCGGAGAACAGCAAGAGTTGCATACAGATGTGGCGAGGCAATAAAGCCTACAAAGTCTACATTAATGGCGCGGGAAACGGCGTGGTGGTTGCCGCTGGCGCGTGCAACGATCCGTAATCCTTGGTTAGCTTACAGTAAATTCTTGCAATCATGTCCAACATAAAATTTTTTCTTGCGGCGTTTTTCTTGCTCGCGCTATTCATTCCAGGTTTGTGGGCACAGGCCGCAGATTTGACCTGGAGCGCGAATACCTCGATCAGTTTGACTGATCCAGCCATAACTTTCACTATCAATGCGGGTTCTACAGCCACCTCGCTTACGGTCAATACCGGCAATATCGTGGCGACCATTCCAGGTAGTAGCACTTTTTCCCTCACTTCTGGTTCGCGCAATATCGTGGTCGGTGGCAATTCCAGCGCCACGATAGTCAGTAATTGCAGCAGTGAGAGTGTGGCTTCAATCCTTGTGACGACCAGTGGATCTGCAGAGACCTTGACATTCACACCCACAGCCTTGCCGTGTTCTGGAGGCAGCAGCGGTGGAGGTGGAGGGGGAGGGGGAGGTGGCGGTGGAGGAGGCGGTTCAACTCCACCCCCGAGTCCCACGCCTACCCCAACACCCACCCCAACCCCGACTCCTAGTCCAACTCCAACTCCAGCACCATCTGGCGCTCACCCCAACGGAACTTTGATTTTGGACACTGATGGGACTATTTATCTCATCGTGAACGGAGCAAAACGTGGTTTTCGCAACCCAGAGGAATACATGTCCCACGGCTACCGGTTCAGCCAGGCTGTGGCAGCAAGCGATGTTGATCGGGCATTGCCAAATGACTCTCAATCAATAGAGAAGGCTCTCGATGGCACTCTGGCGCTAGATAAGAGCGACGGCCGAACGATTTACATGATTGCAGCTGGTAAGAAACGCGGATTTACATCTGCGGATGTGTTTTTCGGTCTTGGGTACAAATTTAATGAGGCTGTGCCTGTTGACCTTTCTGATTATCCGACTGGGCCGATAATTGATTCAGCTGCACCGCCCCACCCTGATGGTGCCCTGGTGCTCGACAAAACTGACGGCCGAACTGTGTGGTGGATCCTGGGAGGAACGCGCAAAGGATTTCAGTCCGCGGAAGTGTTCTACACCTATGGATTCGCTTTTGCCAAGATCGTCCCAGCCAATGACAGTGATATGGTGCTTTCGGTCGGGGATATAGTAAAATTCCGCGACGGCACACTCGTGAATGACGGTGGGCAGTATTATCTGATTTCTGACGGCATGAAGAAGCATTTCCCGCATGTAGACAATCTGAAGCTCAAGGGGTATAAGGTGGAGAATGCGATTAGCGCCGATCTTTCTTCGTACGGGGACGGCGGCACAGTGGAATAACTTTCGATTACGCTTGGGTCCTGATTACAAAAAACCTCCCCGCATCGGGGAGGTTTTGTTATACTGGAACTATGTTAGGAATTCTTTTGACATCGCTGGCAACTTTTTTTGGCGAAATTGGCGACCTTGTCGGGAAAAAACAGGCGGGTATGGGCAGGCAGGATGCCTTGGCCATGGGATTTTTCAATTATTTTTGGGCTGGGGTGATATTTCTCGCGGTCGTGATTTACAAATCTACATTTGCATTTAGTATCGGGAGTCTGCCAACATTTATCCCTCGGGCTATTCTCGAAATTGTCCAGACTCATCTAATGATGCTGGCTATCATCCGCGCTGATCGCAGCACTTATGGATTCATTCGCGTTCTGACCATGCCGCTGCTCCTTTGTGTTGATCTACTCCTCGGGTATGCGCTCTCCTCGCACCAAATTTTCGGAATAGGCGTGATTGCTTTTACCTTACTGGTTATTTTTTTGAGCGACAAGGTTGGCAAGAAAGGCCGTTGGCTAGTGCTGGCAACTGCCGTGAACGCAGCAGCGACCACGTCGCTATTCAAATACGATATTACCCACTACAATTCTGTAGAAGCGGAGCAGCTGATCATCACTGTCATTTTACTGATTTATTTTTGGATCGCTGGGTTAATGTTTTCCGGAAAGAATAATTTTAAGCGCATGTTTTCAAGCCGCATTTTCTTTTTCCAATCCTTGATCCAGGGCTTCGCTGGAGCGGTCGAAAGTTTTGCTTATCCGTTCGCACCAGCCTCGATCATCATGGCCGTCAAGCGCTCGAGCGCCACAACCTGGTCCATGCTCTCCGGCCAATTCGTTTTTTCCGAGAAAAATTTTGCCTTCAAAGCTTCTCTTCTTGTTTTGCTGATTGGTGGAATCGTTTTATTGGCGGTCTGATTTTGACAATAAATAAAAAAGGACCCCGAAGGGTCCGAGCGATGAGCTGTAGCGCGGTGATGCTATAGCCTGATGACAGGGACGTCGTTATTCAAATCCACGAGTTCGCCGTTGCGGCCGCCGCCATCTTTCCTTTTTTCCCCATAATCATCAATCATTGCAGTTCCTTTTTGGCGGCCATCAGGGGTCGTGCATGTGCCCGGCAGTTTTGTGTGCACCGGTGTTTCTGCTTGTGTGAGTTTTCTGATGACAGGTTTGAACCTGTCCGTTGCCTTCAAGTCACCAAACTTTTCGGGCTGCTGGCTCTGGTTTGGGGGACGTGTGGACATAAGGTCACTCCTTCTCGAATTTTATGCAATATACATCTTTTTGCCCCCGATGACAATCCCAGTTTACTCTCATCCCGCAATTGGCTGTATTAGCATACTAGTATGCTAATACCACGGAAGAAGACAAATTGCCAAGCTTTGCAGAAGTTGGTATAATAAATACATGGGAAAAGAACAAAACCTCGGATACGAAACAAAAATTCTCTATAAAATTTTGAAATTTGTCTTATTTGCGCTCCTTCTGACCCCGATTTGGGTGTGGAGCGGTTTTTTGTTCCCATTTATCACAAGCAAAGTCGTCTATTTCCGTCTGGGCGTGGAACTCGCGCTAGTTTTTTACCTGCCATTGGCGCTTAAATACCCAGGTTTGCGGCCGCAATGGAATTGGCTTACCAGAATGGTTTGGATATATCTCGGGGTGATGCTAGTGATGAGTATTTTTGGCGTCAATTTTTACAAAAGTTTTTGGGGTACCCTGGAAAGAGGCGAAGGCGTGCTCACAATGCTCCATTTTGGTGTTTATTTCAGCATGCTTACTGCTGTCTTCCAGAGCAAGCGAGATTGGCGGCGGTATATCACAGTCGCGCTTATTGTTATAAGCTTTACCGGGGTGTTAAGTATTGGGCAGATGGTTTGCGGGCCGGGGAATTATAACGGACTCTGTACCTTTGTCCCGCCAGCGCAGGGGAGCCGGATTTCCGCGACAATCGGCAATTCCGCTTTTTATGCGGCGTTTATGCTTTTTGGAATGTTCCTTTCACTGCTTCTCGGGTTTGAGTCAACAAATCGCTTGGTAAAATTTGTGTTTTTTTCAAATGCGATTTTTAACGCTCTGCTCCTCGTGTCCACGCAAACTCGGGGTGGGGCAATCGCATTATATATCGGAGTCTTTATTCTGGTTGTTTTTCATGCTTTGCGTGGCCAAGCACGAGCATTGAAGATGATAGCCGCGGTGCTTGGGGCGTTTATGGTTTTGATTCCCACAATTTTGATTCTCAAGCCCCAGATTTTTCCGGAGCGCGTGAGAGAGATTGTTGTGGTGCGCCGGATTTTGCGCATTTCCATCAATGATATCACCACGCAATCACGTCTTGACACATGGAAAGCATCGTGGCTTGGGTGGAAGGATCGGTTTTGGACGGGCTATGGCTATGAAAATTACAATATCGCTTTCAACAAATATTTTCCGCCGCGGATTTTCAAAGCGGCCGGCAGTCAAATCTGGTTTGATCGCGCACACAACACCGTCCTTGATGTGGCGGTTACGTCGGGAATCGTCGGAATCATTGTCTACTTCGGGATTTTTTACATCAGCTTTCGGATTTTATATCGTCTTTTTCGTGCTCCCAAGCTGCCTGCGCGATCGGCCGTGATTTTGGCCGCTTTGCTTGTCGGGTATTTTGTGCAAAATTTATTTGTTTTTGACACGCATGCCACTTATTTAATGTTTTTTTTAGTGCTCGCTCATTTGGTGTTCCTGGAGAATACGGAGCTTACCCAGGCCAGAGTATCAAATGGGCGACAGTATGATGCCGAGCTTCCGGCTTTGGTAGTGGTTGCTTTGGTAATGGTAGTGGCTGGGTATTTTGTCAACGTCCGTCCCGCGCTTGCAAACCACGCGGCGATTACCACCATCAAAAGCGTTCGTGAAGGGCAATACCAAGCTCTCGAACCGGGATTTCGCAAAGCTTTATCCTATGGCACTTATATGGATGAGGAAATTCGCCAGCATATGGTGGATTACTTTCGACAAGCAAACTCGAGCGGGAAACTCACGGCAGATCAGCAGAATACCTTGATAGCTTTCATATCGAGCGAGCTCGAGAAAAATCTGGTTGCGTCTCCTCTAGATACAAAGAATCACCTCTACCTCATGAATTTTTACAATGCCACCGCCCAGCGCACGAACAAGATTGACCGGGTGTTTGATCTCGGCCGACAGGCGACAATCCTTTCGCCAACCCGCATGCAAATCTATTTCGAACTGGGGCAGGCAACGCTGCTGATCGGACGAACCGAGGACGCTTTGGAGTATTTCCGCAAGGCCGTGGCGCTCAATCCACAACCCAAAGAGTCACATCTTAATTATTTGATGGCAGCTATTTATTCGAGAAGGCCGGATATCGCGGAGCAGGAACTCCGAGAGCTTAAAAATTGGGAACATAAATTGACAATGCAGGAAGAAGCCAATCTCGCCAATGCCTTTGGGCAGATTTGCGATCTCAAATCAGCTCGTCAGCATGCCCAAGCAGCTATTGTACTAGAACCAAAATTCGCGGCCGATGCGCAAACTTTCCTCGCTCAATTAGAGAAGACATGCCAGGGAAAATAACATTAATTGCTTCCGGACAATGGCCTTAGCTTCTGAAGATTTAAAAAAAATCCTGGTTGCGGAAAAAATCACAACCCAGAAAGAGTTGGAAAAATTGGAGATCAGAGCCACTGAACAAAAAATGTCTTTGGCGAATTTTCTGGTTGCTGACAAAGTGATTGCGGAGAATAAACTCGCCAAGTTAATAGGCGATTTTTTCAAAGTGCCATACATCGACCTGGCAGAAGAAAAAATTCCGCAGGACGTGTTGAAAATTATTCCGGAGCCGATTGCTAGACGCCATCAAGTTGTGGCCTTTCGTAAGAAAGAAGGGGAATTGGATATTGCCATGATTGATCCGGAGGATTTGCAGACGAGGGAGTTTCTCAAAAAGAAAACCGGCTTCGTAGTGAAGCCTTATATCGCTACCGCTTCTGGGCTCGAAACTGCGCTGTCGCAATATCATACCAGTCTCAAGGCCGAGTTTGAAAACATCCTCGTTTCTCGAAAAGAAGCCAAAAAGGGGGAGCCGGTAAGCGATGAAACAGGGGAGCTTCAGAAAATGGCCCAGGAAATTCCCGTCGTCCGAGTGGTGGATACGCTTCTCGAATATGCTGTATTTGAAAACGCTTCCGATATACACATTGAACCCCAAGAGCGAGAGGTGATTGTCCGTTATCGGATCGACGGAATACTGCACGACGTCATGACTTTGCCGAAGCTGATTCAACCGGCCCTGGTCGCCCGCATCAAAGTGCTCTCGAATCTCAAGATTGACGAACATCGCTTGCCGCAGGACGGCCGGTTTAAAATCCAGTCTGACCGCTACAATATTTCCTTGCGCGTTTCTACTATTCCGATTTTTGACGGGGAAAAAATTGTGATGCGCCTGCTCGACGAATCTGCTAAAGCGCTGACGTTTGAGGAACTCGGGTTTGCGAGGTCGGCTCTCGAGGTGATAAAGCGCAATCTGGCGCGTCCCCATGGCATGACGCTGATCACCGGTCCCACTGGCAGCGGGAAATCGACCACGCTTTATACCATTTTATCAATGCTCGATACAAAATCTGTAAACATCAGCACCATAGAGGATCCAATTGAGTATCGGATTCCCGGGGTTAATCAAATGCAGGTCAATCCCAAAATTAATCTAACTTTTGCCATCGGACTGCGGGCGCTCTTGCGGCAGGATCCAAACATCATTATGATTGGCGAGATCAGAGACCGGGAAACTGCAGAGGAGGCTGTTCACGCGGCTATGACCGGACACATCGTGCTCTCAACCCTGCACACCAACAATGCGGCCGGTTCCGTCCCCCGTCTGTTGGACATCGGGGTAGAGCCGTACCTCATCGCCTCGACTCTGAATACGGTGGTGGCGCAGCGGCTCGTGCGCAAGATTTGTCCTGACTGTAAAACCGCTATCAAACTGGACGAAAAAACCATTCAGGGCTTGGAGTTGGAATTTGACCTGGAGCATTTGCTAGAGGTCATGGGTAAGGAAGGGGTGCTAACCAAAAAGGCCAAGAGGATTTCTGATTTGGAATTTTTTGCGGGCAAGGGCTGCGACAAATGCAATCATCGTGGTTACCGGTCCCGCGTGGGAATCTACGAAGTGCTGGATAACACTGATGCCATACAAAAACTGATGGTCTCAAGGGCCACGACGAACGATATTCAAGCCCAAGCTGTCGCTGACGGAATGGTACTCATGTGGCAGGACGGCTTTATCAAGGCTTTCCAAGGCTTGACCACGATTGAAGAAATTTTAAGAGTCACAAAAGAGTAATTTACCCTCCAAAATTTTTTTTTCTCGTTTATTTTCGAAATCTAAATTATTTTCTCCTTGAAATAATTAGCCGGAATCACCAAATATGAATAATAGAAATTTAGGAGAGTAAATGCCTATTTTTACTTACACTGCCAGAAATCGCGACGGTCAGACGGTTACCGATACCGTTGATATCGAATCGAGGGACGCACTCGGCCAGATGCTACGCACTCAAGGTCTGCTCCCGACCAAGATCGAAGAAAAACGCAAGCGTCTGGAATTTAAATCGCTGCTCCTGCTGTTTCGCAGAGTGTCGCTCCTTGAAAGACTGACATTCATAAAAAATCTTTCGGTGACCCTCAAGGCTGGACTCCCGGTTTCCCGCGCGCTCAAGATCGTGGTCCAGCAATTCCCCAATGCATATTTCCGTAAGGTTGTGGAGGATTTGTCTCACAATGTGGAAGCGGGCAAATCGCTTTCCGAGAGCATGGCTGCCTATCCCAAAGTGTTTTCGCCGATTGTCGTGAACATGGTCAAGGTCGGAGAGTCGAGCGGAGACCTCGAAAATACCCTTGATTATTTAGCCAAGCAAATCTCCCGCGATTATGATTTGCTGCGCCGCACCAAAGGCGCAATGACTTATCCGGCCGTGGTCCTCTTGGCTCTACTAGTCATCGGGTATTTGATGTTTGCTTTCGTGCTTCCCAAACTCACAGCCACGTTTGAGGAGTTTCAGACTGAATTGCCGTTGCTGACTCGCCTGATTATCACGGTTGTAAATATCGTTTCTCACTATTCCATAGTAATTTTGGTGTTGGGGATCGGTCTGCTAACCGGTCTGTGGATGCTCCGCACCACTCACAGGATGATGATGATTGTAGATCGGCTGAACCTCAATTTACCGGTGATAAAAAATGTGGTAAAAAAGCTTAACTTGGCTAGGTTCACGATCATTTTTGCCGGCCTCTTGCGCAGCGGCATGTCTATTGTGGAAGCTCTGGCGATAACGAGTGATACTATGACCAATATTTATTATCGGCAGGCCCTGGCGGATGCCTCGGAAAAAGTCAAAATCGGAGTTGATCTCGTCGGAGTGTTGAACAATTATCCTAAACTTTTCACCCCTATGGTCACGCAGATGATCCAGGTGGGGGAAGAGACAGGGACCATGGAAAAGTCTTTGGAACAAGTTGCTACGTTTTACGAAGCGGAGATTGATGATACAGTAAAAAATTTGTCTTCAATCATTGAGCCGCTGTTAGTTATCATCATCGGCGCGATTGTCGGGGTCCTGGCCGTAGGGCTCATCATGCCGATTTATAACATTGGCCAGAATATTTAGTAGCTCGTAGTTGGTAGGCGGTAGACAGTTGCTAGCATATGATTCACAAAGTTTTAGAAAATAATATCCAGAGCCATCAGCTACGAGCCATCAGCTACGGTTTTTTATTGATCGAGGTTGTGGTCGCTTTGGCCGTGTTTATTTTGACCCTCACAATTTTCGGTGTGGCCGTGTCTACGGCGCCCCTTACTAAAACCGCCCGCAATCAAAATCTCGCCTATCATATCGCTTCAAAAAAAATTGAAGTCCTGCGTCACACTCCATATGCTTCTTTGCCGGCTAACGGAACCTCCTCGTTTAGCGATACAGGTTTTACCGATCTCCCAGGCGCGACCGGCCAGCTAACCATTGCTCAATACGGGGCAAATCAAATCAAACGGGTAACTGTGACGGTTTCTTGGCAAGAAGCAGGTACCGCGCGGTCGGTAGTTATAGAAACGCTTATGGCTTTGGCAGGATTGAATCAATGATCGAAGCAAGTCAAAAACCAAGTTTGGGGTTCACCCTGGCTGAAGTCTTAGTGGTCATCGCTTTGCTTTTGGTTACCGTGGTCCTGGGTTTGGGCATATTTTTCGACAATAATTTATTTTACGAAAATCAAACCGGTAAAATAGCCGTTATCAACGCCACGCGTGAAGTCGCGGATCGACTCGCTGAATATGGCCGGGAGGCGAAAGCTTTCGAAAGCTCCTATGTTTATTCCGGCACAACATATAGTACCGGGTCCGCCACAGTGATTTTTCGTTTACCAGGCAGGAGCGCGTCAGGGGACATTCTGGCCGGGATCTATGATCATGTGATTGTTAGCACCGATTCTGCAGATGCCGCGCATCTCTTGCTTATTGTGGATCCTGATCCGTCGAGCGCGAGGCCGCAACGGGAGCATTTACTGACCGATCGTTTGACTAGTCTTGCATTTACGTATGATAATGCCGATGTAACGCAAGCGCATAATCTCTCCTTTGAAATCACCGCCACATCTGCAGGCCGGCACCCGGCTACGGAAACAGTCGATGGCCAAGTGACTTTGAGAAATTAAGCCCGCACCACTTTTTCACTATTGACTTATGATCAAGCATAAACTTCAACGGAATTTTTTCTCTTTGAATCGCATATTAACCACAAAAAGTGGTGTGGGACAAAATGGTTCCGCTTTGATTATTTCTTTCATTTTTATGCTAGTGATTTTGGTTTTAGTCGGCTCGCTCTTTGAGTTCGTCACGCAAAATGTCAAAGCCACGAGGCGGGCAGTAGCCGGGGAACAAGCTATGGCCCTCGCCGATGCTGGGGTGGACAAAGCTGTCTCGGAACTCAACGCTACGGCCGGTTCATATACTGGTGAGACCGGCACTGTATTGGGGACGGGAGTATTTGACTCGAGTGTGGCGAATCTCTCCGCTTCTTTGAAAGAGATCACTGTTACAGGCTACGCTCCGAACAAAACCAATCCGCAGGCAAGCCGTACAGTGAAGATACGGGTGAGTATCAATCCCGCGACCGTGAGCTTTAATTACGGGGTCCAGGTGGGAGATGGAGGGTTGACTATGGCTAAAGACAGCAGTATTCTTGGCAATGTTTACAGCAATGGGCCGATTGTCGGAGCGAGCGGGGATGTTATCACCGGAGATGCCTATTCGGCAGGATCAGGCGGGCGAATACAATCTTTTACCGTGCAGGGCAATGCATACGCTCACACTATTCAAAGCTCAATCGTCGGTGGCTCGGCTCATGGGACTGCGCTGACTGGCAGCACCTTGACAGGACATGCGTGGATGAACTCAATCTCAAGCTGTACAGTAAATGGCGGGGCTCATTATACTACGCGAACAGCTTGCACGGTGAGCGGTGCGATTACCACCCCTTATCCTGGTGACCCGGATCCTGGCCCGGAGCCTTTTCCTATTACCGATCAGCAGATTACTGATTGGAAAGCCGCGGCCGCTACTGGGGGGACAATTTCAGGTGGATACACACTTGCCGCAGGTCAAAGTGTATCATTGGGGCCAAAAAAAATCAGCGGCAATTTGAACCTAGGCAATAATGCCATCTTGACGCTAACAGGACCGTTATGGGTTACCGGTTACATTGATGCGGCCAAAGACTCAACTATAAAACTTGCGCCCTCATATGGCGACATCAGTGAAGTGTACATCGCCGATGGCAACATTGATTTGTCCAAGGAGGTCAATTTTGTACGAGCCGGTTCGAATAGTTATATTTTAGCCATAGGTTTGTCAACATCTCCAGGTGCGATTAGTGTGGCAAAAAGCGCAGATGCTCTGATTATTTACGCACCAAATGGTACCGCTTCAGTTAGCAAGTCTTCGGTGCTGAGGGAAATTACAGCTTGGGGTTTATCTACTGCGAAGGACACTCAGGTGATTTATGAAACCGGTCTGGCTAATTTACAATTTTCTGGCGGGCCCGGAGGGTCTTGGACGCCGGTTCGCGGCACCTGGCGCGAAATCAAATAATGTGATATAATAAAAATAAGTGTTATAAATTGATTAACCGAAATAAAAATTCAGGCTGGCCAAAGGCCAGTCCGCCTGTGGCGGAAAATAAAAACCAAAGCAAAGTTAATGTTAAATCTATTCGGCCGCCCTCAAAGCAAAGGCGCTTTCGGCCTTGATCTCGGGGACGTTTCGTTAAAACTTGTTCAGTTTGAGAAAAAAGGCGCGGCTTTTAAGACCGTAGTCTTTTCTGACGAACTTCTGCCAAAAGAGATCATCGAACAGAATACCATCAAGGATCCGAAAACTCTCACTCGGTTAATACAAAACGCGGTTGCTCATCCCAAATTTGGACACATATCTACAGCTCATGTGGTCGCATCTATTCCGGAGACAAAATGTTTCGTTCGGGTGATTTCCATGGCACGAGTGTCTGAAGAGGAGGCTTTTGAAGCTATTCCCTGGGAGTCTGAAGCCTATATCCCAATGCCGAGGAGCCAGGTCTATCTTGATTGGGTTATTCTTTCTGAAGTTGATCCTGCACAAAAAGATAAAATGAAAGTTTTGATCACGGCCGCTCCCAAAGATTATGTCGACGAATATACCCGGATCCTCAAAGAGGCGGGTTTGAAACCCGTGGCTCTAGAAATTGAGAGCCAAGCGATCGCAAGATCACTCGTCAGCAATACGAAAGAAACAGTGTTACTGCTCGATATTGATACTGCCAGGACGAGTTTTATTATTTATGATCAAGGTACTCTGGAATTCACTTCATCCATTCCACTCGCGGGCACGATGTTTACCGACAGAATAGCCAAGGAATTGGGTGTTCCGATGGAAGAAGCGGAAAAACTGAAACGCGAAAGCGGACTCGATCCGGCTCTAGCGAAAGGCCGGGTAAAAAAATCTTTAACTCCGCTCATTCACGACCTGGCGTCAGAAACCAAAAATATCCTGCGTTTTTACGAGGAGCACGTCAACCCGACGGGAAAAATTTCCCGATTGATGCTCTCCGGCGGATCTTCGAAGCTCAAACATTTGCCGTCAGTCCTCAAAGAATTGCTAAACAAAGAGGACGACGGACATGCGATTCGCTCTCTACCCAGCATGCGAGTCGAACTTGGCAACCCGTGGCAGAAGGTCCTCGGCAAGAAACAAGTGCCTCCTATTTCACGCGAAGAATCTTTGAGCTATTCTACGGCCATTGGGCTTGCATTACGGGATTTTGAGGAATAATTCACCCGCCAAAATTTTGGCGCGAAATACATGGAGAACATGATTTATAAAATAGTTAAGAAAATTTAGGTGGGTAAATGGTAAAAAAGCGCATCAACCTACTACCGCCTGGCGACCAAAATCAGAATCGATTTTCGGATATCAATTTCCAAATCGTTCGTCTCGGTTCTATTGTCACAGCCACCGTTTTGATATTGATTTTGGGTTTATTTGTTGCGCAGTTATTTTTTGAAAACACCTTGAGCCAAACAGAGGTGGAGATTGAAATCAATAAACAAATCCTGGCACATTACCAGAAAGCCGGTCTCGAGAACGAGATTTTGGAGCTCAACGAAACCATGAGCAATTTCAACTCGCTACTCAGCTCCCAACCGAAATGGTCTCCTTATTTGATAGAGTTAGCCCGGATTTTGCCTACGGATGTAAGCATTGATTCGCTCAAAATTAATGCCGCCACCCGCAAGGTGGAAGCTGCGGGCACGTCGCTTACGAGAGACTCGGTTTTGCAGTTGCGTGAGAACATCCTGCGTTCTCGGTATTTTGAAAACATCAATTTTCCGCTTGTTAACCTGGAAAAGCCAAATAATGTTTCCTGGAAATTTCGTTTTTATTTGAAGGCCCATGCCCCATAAAGTACTAAATTTGAAAGATAACAGATTAAAAGTTTTTTTCAGCATCGGATTTTTTGTCTTCGCAGTGGTGGCGCTCGTGTTCTTTCTAGTCCTGCCTTTTGCTTCGCAAGTTCGCGACACAAGGGCAAAGATACTCCAGAATCAAACTGCAATCGAAGCTCAAGTAACGCAGATTGCGGAATTTCAGGCTGCAGAGGGGAGGCTCGCAAAAATCAAAAATTCTATAGCAGATGCACAAGGGTTGTTTCCGGACAGGGAAGACTCGGTGAATCTTGTCGAAGCTTTGGAGAGTGCACTCACTCGGTCCCAAATTGCCGGCGCAGAGCTTAACATAACGGATAAGAAAGAAGGCGATCAGGCAGGGGAACGGATTGGTGGGGCCAATCCTGCTCCAGTGAGCACGCGCACCCTGAAACATATCGAGGAGGTGCCGTTTACCTTAAAATACAAGAATCAATATCGTAATTTTACAGATTTTATGCAGTTTGTAGAGAACTTGCCATTCATCATCGAGATCAATGATTTTGATGTCAAAGCCGAATCCGAACAAACAGAAGACGGGGGATTAAATAAAACCGGATTTGCGGACGGCACTATCAAAGGCCATTTTTTCATAAAACAGCAATGATCAAAAAGATACCAAAAATCAAAGGGCATCTGAACCTGCAGCAGATTTTGCTGTTTATTCTCGCGCTCACGTTGGCGCTTGAAGGCTTTGCGGTATATCACGCATTTTATGCTGCCGTGGGAAATGCTGTACCTCAAGACGCGGCCGCTCCTGGTGTTGCCCAGAAGGTTAGCTTGGATTTGGTGCAATATAACAAGGTCAAAGCGTGGATTGATGAGAATCGCGCTTACGAGCTCCCCCCCTATCAACTCCGAACCGCTACCGGGACTGCGACCACCACAGCTTTTTACGGCCGCGAAAATCCGTTTGCGCAGTAGCCATAAAAAAATTATACTTTAGGGGGTTATTTAAATGTACCCTCGTGTTGAAATGGATATCACGACAGACTCCTGCCCGCCAATGCCTGTGCCCCTATAGCTCAACGGATAGAGCGCTAGTCTTCGGAACTAGAAATGGGGGTTCGATTCCCTCTGGGGGCATTGGCACTGGCAGGCGGGTGGGGAGCACATAAGGGTAGGGTTTCCGTCCAAGGCGGATCAGCCGCGGGCTGACAATTCCTGCCGAGGGCATTTGAGTGCCAACATCACGTACGGGCCACTAGCTCCCTCCTTCGCTAAAGCTACGGAGGGCGAGGCGTGCCATAGTAAGCTTATGTTAGTTCACGGTCTTGCCATGCGAAGTGTTGACGAAGCATGGGTCGCTAGCTCAATTGGCAGAGCAGATCCCTCTTAAGGATAAGGTTCTGGGTTCGATTCCCAGGCGACCCAATTTGAATAGAAGTTGCAGGCCTGCCCCGTAGTGATCCGATCCGAATCGGCTCTACGATCAGGATTCGATCCCTGCACAGAGCATTTAGGATTTTTTAGATTTAATGTTTAGCCTTCCGCGGTAGATGTACCAACGCGCTATTAGCATACTAGTATGGTGATAGCGCGTGTAGCCGTGTTGATGACTGTGCGAGCTTACCTCCCCTGATACGGCTTCGGCTGGAGTTGAAAAAGTCATGGCCCCTATCTGCCCACCGCGCGGCATTGACTATCAACGCCCTAAATTTACAAAATTCGAAATCCTATTTCGGGAATCATTACTCCGTTAATGTGATCAATTTCTTGATAAATTGCATTAGGACCTTTCAAAACTATTTCGTGCGGCTGGCCTTCCAAATCTTGATATTTAACTTTCGTCCATAAATACCTTTTGACAAGATAGAAGCGTTGTAAAAGACGTTTTCTGTTCAAACTAAAACACGATTCTGGTTGCAAAGATGGAAACCTTTTTTCTACGATAACCGGATTAACTAAAATTTCGTATTTGTTTTTGCCTCTTTTTAATGCAATGATTCTTTTTGAATATCCGATTTGATTTGCGGCAAAACCTATCCAGCGATTCCAAATTAAAAATTTAACAGGTATTGATTTCATTACCTGCAATAAATCGCCAGCAATTTTTCTTGCTTCTTCAAAATCTACAACTGGTTCGCATTTTTTATGTAGTATTTCGTTCGGTTCTTTAATAATTTCTCTCATAGTTTAGTCGTAAATCTATTACTGAAATAAAAAATCAATAATCCCAAAACTAACCAAGGAATACTATCGGCAGCCAAATGTGTGAGTTCTTTTGTTCTAAATAAGCCGACAAGGATATTTGTTGCAACATTTGCAAAAAATCCCCATGCAGTGAATTTAATAAAACTTAAATTTTCTTTTGGATTTTTTGCGGCTTTCCAAACGAATATACCCCAAACAAAATAAAGTCCGGCAAACATCAATTCATAGTCCCATTGGTAGGGATGACGAACAATCGCCTCGCCCAAAAATGTTCCTTCTTGAAATAAACGGCTACCGACATCTGAAATTACAAGCAAAAACAAAGGCGTAAAGTAGCATAGAAATATGGCTGAAATTTTTAAAACAATTTTTAAAAAATTTTCATTTTTCATAATAATTACATTCCTTGCATATTATCCAACTTTTCATGCTTATAGTCGTTTTGCAAAGACCAAAACCCAGCGACGGAGATAAGCAAGACAACGGAATAAAACAAAATTGAATGTTTAGCTATAATTCTTATAATTTCAGAACCAAAAAATACAAATGTAAAATCAACTGGCAGATAAAACAAAATATTTATTAAAGAAAAAGCGAAAAAATTTATTTTGCTTAATCCGCTGGCATATGCCAATATTTCCGGTATTCCAATGAATAACACCCTAGCTTTTATAAACGACTTGGTATTTTTTAATATCGATACTGTGTTTACTATTTTCCCAAAATATCTTTCTCCCGCAAAGATTTTTATTATCCTATGTCCATAGAATTTACTCAAGAAAAAACATATTGTCGAGCCCAAAACATCTCCAACAAGGGACAAAATTAGCCCGTAGTAAGGCCCAAAAAGACTACCAGCCACGAAGTAGAGCGGAGTCCCGCTTAAGGGTGCAATAACCAAGGTAGATATTTTTAGTAAGACAAAAATAATTGGTGCCCAAATGCCAAAAGAATAAACTTGATTTTCCAAAGAGCCACTTTTTATTATCTGAACCGAAATAACAAAAAGTGCAATGATTATGACAAGCCAGACATATTCAATAATTTTTTGATATTTCCGCATTTGAGAAGTTTGAGAATTCATCTTTGAGGAGTTCAAAAGTTTGAGAAATGCGCGCGCGGGAGGTGGGTCAAGCATTTCTCATCCAATTTTATCAGCTTTGTCTCTTTTTTGAAACCCATGGTCGCCGACGATTTTTGCCGCCGCCTGCCGAAGCCATGCCCAAGGCAGGCAAGTCAGAGCAGACATCAGTCCGCTTCCACTTCAAGCAACTTATAGATTTATTGTTTCTACTTACGGTCAATGTACCAGGACAGTATTAGCATACTAGTATGCTAATAGCACATGTAGTCGTGCTGACGTTCTCGCTTGGAACTGTTGCCAAACTCGTATTTTGTCATCGCGATCCGCCTTGGGCGGAGAAGCAATCTTTTTTTGGCTTAATCATGAGATTGCTTCGTTAGCCTCGCCTCCTCGCAATGACAGATTAAGCCATTCGGCAACAGTCCTCTCTCGGATGCGGAGGCGTTCGTCAACATTAGCATTTTTTGCTAAATGGATTCGAACCCGCTAACCACAAGTAGGTTCGAGGTGGTTGTAAAGCCACTTTCAGACAGCAGTGTCAGTATCAATTCAAGAGTTGAACCGTGAAACTTGTTTTATCATCAATCACTAAAATCTCGTGAGTCTTTCCAGTAAAATCACTACGGAATGGCAGCAGGCTCGGCGCTGACGCTTTCTGCCTGCCCCTGTTGTTCCGTTGGGGTCGGAGCTCCGATTCCGTCTTCGGCGGGCGTCGGAGGTTCGGGCGTCGGAGTTTGGGGTGATGTTGTCGGAGTAGGTTCTGGACTTGGAATCGAAGCAGGAGACGGTGGCGGAGGAGATGTTTGCGTTTGCCCTCCCGCGCTCTGCAAGAGCGTTTTTAGTTGATCTTTACTCACACACACATCCTCAACGCACAGCTCGTTCGTAGTTATTTTTTGCGCTTGGACCTCATCCACGATGAGCAGACCTCCCTGATTAAGGCTCCATTTACCGCTCTTGGCAGAGAGATCAAAAGCAAAGGTTTTATCACCGCCAAAGTTGAGATTGGAAAAGTTATGTTCCAAGCCGACAAACACTGTTACCGTGCTGGTCGCTGTGGACGTGGGAGCATCGAAGCCAGATAATGCGGTCCCTATGACAGCCACGAACGGAGTGCTGGTCGGTACAGAGATCGGATTTTGGCCTCCCGGATTGTATCTCATAGCATGTCCTGGAGTCGGCGCAGATACCAGCAAATCTCCGGCCGCGATCGGCCCATTTTCTGCTGTCACTTTCACGGGTACGCGGCCAGCGAGAGCCACTGGCACGCCAATGGTAATCTCGTCAACATCGTCGTTGAGGGCACGGATGAGAAATCCGGGACCTGTGGAAACCACGCCCACGAGATCGCTTTGGTAAGCCATCTGGGATTTTTGGACTATGTCCTGCGTTTGATAATCGGTTGTAGAAGTGGCAACCATTGCCACCACATTCGCTGCATCAGCATCATCCGAGGCGAAAAATGTTTCCGCATAGTCTGGCGAACCGTTGGAACTACAAGCTGCTTTACAAATAAATTCCCCACTGACATCCATGGAAAACAGAGTGGTAGTCGCAGTGTTGAATTTGAGCTTATCACCAGATGTGAGACCATTCCATTGGATGTTCGAGGTGTTATTACCAAAAATCAGAGTGCCGGT
>JAHFJD010000061.1 GCA_023246055.1 Candidatus Doudnabacteria bacterium | reverse complement strand
ACCTGGACGAATATCTCATCCGCGATCCGATTACTGTGGATGAGAAGGGGGCCATCACTTGTGCCGCCGAAATTCCCATGGGGTCAGAGATTCGGCTCATGATCGGTAACAAGGAAAAAGCCATTGAGGCCGCTGAAGAAGCAGCGCGCAAAGTCATGACGAACTTGCAAAGCGAAAATGCCAAGCCGAGATTCGTCCTGATTTTCAATTGCATCGCCCGGGAAAAACTTTTTGCCCAGAAGGCCAAAGATGAGATCGATGCGATTATGAACATCTTGGGTTCCGACGTGCCGCTCCTTGGGTTTTATACCTATGGGGAGCAGGCGCCACTGGCCGGAGAAACTAAAAATCCGAAACTTATCCAGTCGCGATTTTATAACGAAACCGTAGTCATTTTTGCAGTTGGCGAATAACAATGTCGTATGCGGATGGGTTAGGTGAAACAATATTTGCAGGGGCAGTAATTTTTGTTATCTTTTTTGGATTTGCCGCTATTCTGCTGCGGCAAAAGAAACAGAGCGTCAAGCTACATGACCTCCTCAAGGAAAATTATGAGGTGGGAAAAATTCTTGTTCGGCGCGACATGGAACTCTCCGAAGCCAACACGAGACTCATCGCGCTTGATCAGAGCAAGTCAGAATTTGTATCCATTGCCGCTCATCAATTGCGCACGCCGCTTACTGGGATTCGGTGGACATTCAATGCCCTCTACGGCGGGGAATTCGGAGAGCTGAATCCGGAACAGGAACGGATTGTGCAAAGCGGTATGAAGTCTTCGATCCGAATGATTGAATTGATTAACGATCTTTTAAATGTCGCACGTATTGAAGATGGACGATTCGGGATGCATTTTCAGCGCCAGTCCGTGTCGAGACTTTTAGCTGCAGCAGTGGCGCGGATTCGGCCTCTCGCCAAAGAAAAAGCCGTGATTTTAGTGGAGAATATCCCAGTAAAATTTCCCGAGTCCCTGATCGACGAAGAGAAGATGTCGATTGCTCTCGATAATGTCGTAGAAAATGCCGTGAAATATACGCCACCCGGCGGAAAAGTGACGATCAGCGCGGTCGTGTCCGGAGAATCAATCATAATCACAACCGCAGATACGGGGATCGGGATTCCAAAGGAGCAGATTGGGCGGATTTTCACGAAATTTTTTCGTGCTGACAATGCACTGCGGTTTCAGACTTCGGGTTCGGGACTTGGGCTGTATGTGGCAAAAAATGTTATCGAGGCGCATAATGGTAACGTGAGCGTGGAAAGCGGGGAGCGCAGTGGAACCAAGGTGACTATAACGTTTCCCATAGAAAGGAGGCGTTAACGTAAGACCATGATCAAAACCTTACATTTCCGTCCGTCTCGAATAGGTTGTCCCTCGATCCCTGGCACGGTGCGGGGGATCATAGTGTCGCTTCCTGGGGTGGAAGATGCAAAAATCCACTATGAGGAGCGGTCTGTTGAAGTGACTTTTGATGATTCGCGGGTGAGTGCCGCGGAAATTTCCGGCAAGATCGGCCAGGAAATCGGCCTCGCGTTCATCGCCTCCGGGGAGGAAAATCCTGCGCCCTCTGAATCTCCGGCTGAATCCTGTCCCATGTAATCCCTCACCAGTTTTGGTTTTCACCGCCTTCATGTTAAAATGAAAGCGTTTTTACGACTGCAATATGATTATTTACCCATAAAAACTGGTGAGGGATGAAACAAAACCGCGCGTCCTCCGTCCTAACTATTGATTCCAATTTTGTGGCTTTAACATCGAGCGCAGAAAATGAATCCAAAAATTTGATCGCTGATTTGGTGCAAAAAGCCAGCAAAGGCGACAGCGTGGCTTTTGGCCAAATTTACGATATGTACTTTGATAAAGTTTACAGGTTCGTGTATTTCCGGGTGAATCACCGCGAGGCCGCAGAGGATATCGTTTCCGATACCTTTATCCGCGCGTGGGATAAGCTCTCCGGGATTTCTTCGCCTAACGCGTTTTCCGGATGGATATTCCAGATTGCGCGCAATTTAGTGATTGACTACTATCGGAGCCGGAAGGAAAATGTAGATCTGGCTATTTTGGAAAACATTTTGGTTTATGAGGACAATATCGTTGACCGCGCAAATTTAAGTTTTCAGCAAAAAGCTTTATTGGAACTCGTGAGCAGACTCACGCCGCAACAACAGCAGGTTTTGAAGTTCAAGTTTTTTGAAGATCTTAACAATCCAGAAATCGCAGTGATTTTAAACAAGACCGAAGGGGCGATACGCGTGATACAGCACCGCGCCATCGCTGAATTGAAGAGATCACTCAATGAACGATAATAACGACGAAAAATTTATCAGCCAACTATTCGCAGAACTTCCGCGAAAGATGTTTGCGTCCACAGCAAGCAATAGAGAGCAGATTTGGCAGCGCGTGCAGAATCATATTCGTGCCGCCAAACAACAAACCCGCCGGGAACGGTCTCTGACACCTTGGCAATATTTAATTTTGCCCCGCACGCTTTTGCGAATCGGCGCCACAGTAATCGTGGTAGTTTTGGCGCTGACATTGGTCGGCGGTGTGGCTTATGCTACACCAGGACAAACCCTATACCCGGTTAAAATTGCCGCCGAGCAAGTGGAACTTGTTCTTGCTACGAATGACGAGGCCAAAGTCAACGTGGGCATTAAACACGCGAAAAGGCGTCTTGCGGAAGTGCAGACCCTGGTGCAAGAAAATAAAGATAGCAAAATCGTGGCTCAAACCCTCGATGCTCTAAAATCGACCACTGATGAACTCGTACAAGTCGCAGTCACTGCCGAAGCCCAGCCAGAACTAGCAAACCGGGCCAGTGAGTTGGCCGCAGAGCAGGAACAGATTTTGTCAACCGTGAGCAACACAGCGCCTGATGGCGAGTTGAAAGATGCCGTGCAAAATGCGATTACTGCCGCCAAAGATTCTATTACCAAATTGTCGAGCGAAGATGTGAAGGGTGTTTCGGCGACAACGGCTGATCCGGTGATCACGCCGAGCACCACATCCAAAACTATAGCATCTCCTGCGTCGGCGAGCGTAAAACCGTCAAAGAAAGACGCCACGCTTGACGGGTTCATTCAGATCGATGAAGTGATCACGATCGGGGATGATCGCCAGACAACTCCAGTAGGCAAATAAAAAAACACCTGGAGCTCGTCGAAAGGTGTTTTTTACTGTGCTCCGCGAAAAATCGTTCGCCATGGGCGGACCGCAAATCTTTGCTTCCCGCCCGCCCGACTCGTCTGGTGACCCCGGCAGGGATCGAACCTGCGGCCTCAAGCTCCGCAAGCTTGCGCTCTATCCAACTGAGCTACGGGGCCGTCAGGCGAGTCGGGCGGGTATCCAACTGAGCTACGAGGCCATTACTGCGTTTGATTTTACCATTAATTTCTCGCCACGACCAGTCCCCAGATTTCGGCGGGTTCGTGCGCATTGAGGACTTTGGCGCATTCGTTCAGGGTAGCGCCGGTGGTAGCCACATCGTCAATGAGCAAGATTGACCGGCCAGAGAGTAGTTGGCGATTGAAATGCGGCGTGAGACTAAAAACGTTTTTTACATTCTCGAGACGCTCTCGTTTTTCGAGATCCACCTGACGATCGGTTTTTTTTGTTTTTGTGAGGGCCGGGGAAAATTCGAGATGCAGATTGCGCGCGAGGTGTTTTGCAAGTGTCTCGGCTTGATTGAAACCGCGAAATCTCTCGCGTTTCTCATGCATGGGTACAGGGATGACCAGGCTATCATGAAAATAATCAACAAGGTCGCTTCCGACCAGAAAATCAGCCATGATTGTGGCAAGTGTTTCACTGATGGCTTTGACTGAATTGTATTTGAGATGCCAAATCAGGTTTTTTACGGCTGGGTTTCGGTATTCTGAAGCGACCATCAGTCCCGAGAGAGCGGTGCTCTCGGATGAGCAGTGTTCGTGGACCCGCCCAAGCGGGGAGTTGCGGTTGCAAACCGGGCAGCGGTGAATGGGGACGTTGATCCGGTTTTGACACACGAGGCAAAGATATGATCCCTCCCGGGTACAGCCCTGGCAAAAAGGCGGGAACACCAGATCGAGAAGGTGGGTAGTGAGACGGTCGAACATGATATGATTATACTGAATGCGATGCTAATATACTAATGCATACTAATGATACGAATGAACTCCTCCACACCTCCTCTTTGCAAAAGAGGCGGAGTTCTGTCTCTTTTCCAAAGAGAGGGTTAGAGCCTGCCCCGTACCTGATACGGGGGTGAGTTCTGAATCGACATGGACCAGCAAATTTACAAGCAAGCCATAAAGTATCTGTCCATCCGCATGCACACGACCGGCGAACTCCAGCGCAAGCTTAAAGCCAAGGGGTTTAAAGATCAAGATATCTTGCCGGTTTTGCAAAAGCTTGAAGAACTCAAGTTTCTCGATGACGGGCGGTTTGCCGAGATTTTCGTGGATAACCTCAAGCGTTACAAAGACTGGGGGTATTATGGCGTCAAAGCAAAGCTCAAGGATCGACAGGTACCTTCTGATATCGCTACTCTTGCGTTAGCGGAATTTTATGCTATAGAGGACGAATTAGCTGTCGCAAAACGAGTAGTCGCAAAGCTCGAAAGACAAAACAAAAATCGCGATCAGATTATCCGTAGCTTGGCAGCCAAAGGCTTTCGATCAGAAATTGTTGGAAAAATTCTTGATAACAGAACCAGTGAAT
>JAHFJD010000002.1 GCA_023246055.1 Candidatus Doudnabacteria bacterium | reverse complement strand
CCATGTTAGCCGAAGCCAGGTAGTGTACCGCAAGGTTCTACTACCTGGTGCCCAAAGTCGTTTCTGGAAAACAGAAGTTCCACATATTTGACGATCGTTAAAACTGTGGAACAAATGGATTTGGAAGTTTTGGATAGTTCTTTGAAAGATCAATAGTATTCTTTGCGGAAAGCTATCTGGTTATTTTCGTTAAAAAGTTTGTCATCCCCGGCTTGCCTGCCCGCCTCTGGAGGGACCTGGGATCCACACATTGTGGTTGCTGAATTTGAAACAGCAAGAAGAAAGAAAGTATCCAGGTTGCTTTTCGCAAGGAAAGATTGGGGCGCCACCCATGGGAGAATAACCCTAAAAGTTTCTACAGGCCGTGTTTGTATGGTCACGGAAGGCGCAATGAAAGCCGCGCAACATACCCGCATAACACCTGAACTTCGCAAGAAGCAGGTGGGTTAGGAGAAAAAAATGCAGATGCAGTGTTATTATTGCAAAAAAGAGTTTTTCAACCATCCGGTCATGGCCCGGTTGGTTGAACCGAACGGCATAGCCTGCTGTTCGATGGACTGCGCTAATTGGGCCGAAGAGTCCAATAGTGCAATGTGGGCGCATGCCCACCATCAAGGGTTTCTGTCGCAACTAAAAGTTGCGGCGAAATTCGGCAATCTTAGCGAGATTGCCGAAGCAATTTCCGTGGCCACCCATAACGGGATTGAGTGGCTGGAGGTAGTAGACTCTTTACTACTGTAACTTTGCATCCAGAAGACTCTCCGAGAAAGCAATTTTTCGGATTCTGTCTTCGGCCGCGTCCACAAACGCGGAACCTGTTGCGAGATTCGTCTTGCAGCTTTCCTGAAGGTGTGGACTATTTGGCAAAGGGAAACTGGCGTGATACCCAGCGACTATTGCCTGAAGTCTTTCAGGACGGACAGCGGACACAGCTCTTCCGGAAGAGCAGGGCCGCCCGAGAGTGAATACTCCGGCATTGCATCTGAAGCGTGCGGTGGCACTTGAATCATCAATTCAGGTGAAAAAGCTTCGCAATCATAAATATAAGCCTAAAATCCAAGGCCTCTGACACGGATGTCAGAGTATAATCAAGGAGGATTGATCGTTTTTTTCGGAGGAAGCGCGCGCAACATGCACGTCGTTTCCTCCAACTCCCAAGTTCGGTTGTATCACAGATTTCTCGATCGAGAAATCTGTGATACAAGTGGATTTAGGAGTTACGGAAAGCTCTTTGAAAGCTAAAAAAACCGCCTATGTGGCGGTTAAGCTGTTAAAGAATTTGTCAGAATTTTTCCAGTTCTGTAATGTCGATATTCACTCCGGTTTTGTCAGCGATTTGTTTGACCCATTTGCCCAACAGTCTGTATTTGTTTTTGAGTTCCAAATAACGTTTGTCAGAAAGTTCAAGATAAGTAGTAACTTTAGCAGATAATGCTTGGACATCGTCCCCCAAGGGTTTCAATTTTTCATCCATCATCGAGGACATGGCAGGCAACAGGACGGTTTCTGTAAACTCTCCCAAGTACCTTTTGGTTACCGGCTCGTCAAGTTCATTATCGCTCATATTTCCAAGTTTAGCCCTTTTAAACTGAATGTCAAATTTTGGACACAATTTTGGATGTTAATCTAGCACCCAAACTCGTTTCTGGAACTCGGCGCCCGAGCCGAGACAAATTCAACAGCTTGGCTTCGGGAGGGTGAGCAAAACAGTTTCAAGGGGGTTTAAATGTACATTTGGTTTCGGATGAACCTTAGCGCGATGGTGCTGAGCTTGGTGCTGTTCGGTCTCGGAATTTTCTTCGCTCCGTTGTATCTGATCAAGGTTGCACCAGTATTATCAGCAGTGATCGTCGCCGCAGCCATTAACTGGTTCGCGGCGATTGCCAGTGACCATGCGCCGTCATGCCATGAACCTCTTTTATGGAGGCGACGATGAGTCCGCAGCAGGCTACCGCAGATCAGTACGCTGTTGGGATAATGATGTTCATGATTTTGATAGCGCTCAATCTGATCGCACTGTGGGTTGTAAACAGTTCGGCCAGGCGGAGACGCGAGCGAAACAGAAACCGGTTCTTTTAGACAGCCACGAGAAAGTCGCAAGCAGAGCTTCGACTTTCTCACTCCCAAGTTCAGAATTATCAATTGTGGATTTAGGAGTTGCGGATAGTTCTTTGAGGGCTGGATTCCCGCCTCCGCGGGAATGACGCAAAGAGAAATGGATTCAAGATTGGTCAAAGGATGGGATTCGCGCGGAAAGAAAGTACTTTGAAAAGTGAATAACAAAAAACCGCCTATGCGGCAGTTTAGGATTCTGGGGGAGAAAATTGCAGACCTTCTTTTTCAGCCAAGACTTTGACTACAGCTTCGAGGTAGTTAATTCGATCTTGTAGCCGTTTGAAGCCGGCGGTGATCGCTTGTTGTTCTTTGAGAATCTGATCAAGTTTTTTTGCCAGTTTGTAATTGCTGGTGAGGATATCGTCTCTGAATTTTATATTCTCTTCTCGAACAATTTCCCGAACACCCGGAAAAATAATCTCCCTTGTAAAATCAAGTAGATATTTATTGGTAATAGGTTTTTCCAACCCTTTGTCAAAATGTTCTTTGGTGAGTTCACTCATATTTCCAGTTTATTCTTTTTTAATCGAATGTCAAATTTTGGACACAATTTTGGATGTTAATCTAGCACCCAAACTCGTTTCTGGAACTCGGCGCCCGAGCCGAGACAAATTCAACAGCTTGGCTTCGGGAAGGCAGGCAGTCATTTCAATACAGTCCCGAGCGAATCGCACGAAATATCGCGATTCGCTCCTCTCCCGGGCCGGGAACGAATTAAGATTCTTATCTCTACCCCTCACCCTAACACTCTCCCCGTAAGGGGGCGAGGGAATGGAAGAGGGAGAGGCAAGATTCCTCCTTGATTCTTCCCGTCCCAGGAGAGAAAAACGAAATTTTGACGACTTGCAGGCTAGGAAACTTTATGTTAATATTCTTTTCATGCTGTCGAATAAGCAAAAGGAAACCATAATCAAAAAATTTCAGACCCATAAGGGTGATACCGGGTCTCCCGAGGTGCAGATCGCGATTTTGACAACGGAAATCGAAGAGGTGGCAAAGCACTTGGAGAAGCACAAAAAGGATAACCACTCCCGCCGTGGGCTTTTGAAGATGGTTGGCAACCGCCGCCGGTTACTTCGATACCTCAAGGGCGAAGACGAAAAACGGCACGAAAAGATTGTGGAGAAATTGAAGTTGAAGAAATGATCCGTTATCTGGATTCCCGCATTTCCCAGGAATGACAGAAAATGGTTAGGTCATTCCTACACCGAAACCAAATTCAAAGTTGCCATGAAAATAAATAACCTCCTGAACTTTATCAATTTTTTTTTGATTTTAGGTGTCTTTTTAGGAGGATTTTATTTTGCCTTGCCAGCAGCAGCTGCCACAAAACAGATCCGCTTTGAATATACCGGAATGGAAGCGTATGCCAAAGAGATTTCTCCAGGCTGGGAAGTCCAAGATTTTGCTGCTGGAATAGGCAATCCGAATCCAGATACTACATGGGTACAAGTTTCATTCATATCGGACGATCCAAACTATGTAATCGATTGTCCGCATGTAACGGGCGGTTGCTCCGCGTATTACGGACCCCGCGAAATTAGCGGTTACACTCCTTCAAATCCATGGATAGGGACGAACTGGAATTTTATGAATGTTTCTTTTCCTGGGGTCCAAGATAATAGGCCCTTCCAGTGGACAGGCACAGTCATCATTGAGAGCATAGATTACAATGGGATTTCAGCGAAGCCGTTTTACTCATTTGATCCTCATCTTTTCACGATCCGGGGATCATCACAAAATAGTTTAGAAGATGCGTATTTTAAGGGATGGGATGTTTGGGGTTCAGATATTCCAACTAGTTGGGACCCTGACCAGAAGGTGTTCTTTACATCGTATGGGAATTTTTGGCACAACTGGCCCGATTGGCCTAACGGGTGGCAGACAAAAATGACACTGACCAACAATAAATCAGTCCCAGTTACTTTTACGGTGCGAAATCACCTCTATAGCGGGTTCCAGGGCACGGCTCAACATCTATGTCCAACGGGTCCACCAATACGTACGCAGGACATGCTGGTTTATACGTACACACTTCAACCAGGCGCACAAAAAACCATTGACGTTTTCCGCGACGGTCTTTCTGACGCAGAAATAGCTGCTCATAGCCTCGAGTCCGTACTCACCGTTGAGCCTAGTATTTCTGATCCTTCAAGCCTTTCGGTGAGCGTGAGAGTTTCTCCCAATGCCGCGGGCAAATGGCTGTCCTGCGATCCAAAGTCGCCGACGATTCATTTCACTAGCCCGGCAGACGATTCAACAGTCTCTGGTACTGTTCCAGTTACGGTCTATGCATCTGATTGGGGGAGCAGTCGGGATGATATTAGTCCCGACATCAAGGCCGATGACGTTTCTATGGGAAGCGGAGTCGCCGCCCCTTTTTTACTGTCAATCTTGATACCAGTACGCTTTCCAATGGCGAGCATACATTTGTGGCGACAGGTCAAGATAGTTCAGGGAACCAAGCTGTTCCCGCAGAAATTTCTGTTAACGTGCAGAATTCAAATGCTGGTGCCGGTAATGCGGGAACTAATAGTGGCGGAATAAACAACACTAACTCAGGCGGTGCAGGAAATACTGGCACAGGTGGAGGTGGCAGCGGTGGAATCCAAAACCCTGCCCCAAACTACCTCGTCGATATCAGGGATTTCGGTTCCCTGCTCACCAGGGCTATTGGCTGGATGCTGTATTTTGCTGGCGGCATTGCTGTCCTGTTCTTGCTAGTCGGCGGGTTTCAGTATATTGCCGCGCGCGGCAATGAGGAAGCCACGGAAAAAGCCAAAAAAACCATCACCGGCGCTGTCATCGGCATTGTCATCATTATCATGGCTTATGCCATTGTGACGATTGTCAGTAACCTTGTGACCAGAAATCCTGGGGCGTAAATCACTATAAATGTAGCGGGCTTGCGTAAGCCGGTGGAATTTGGTAAAATCCTTGCATAAATACAAAAAGATAAGTTATAAGTAATAAGTAACTGTATTCCTCCGCTTTAGGCGGACGGGAGTGATAGATAAGGGTTTCTCCGGGAACGTTGTTGAGAGGATCTTAGCTTGTACGATTACAGGACGGGATTTTCTCAAAAACGCGATTGCCGGAAGAAACCAAAAGATAATGAGTACAAAAGAATATTCGCTGGATGCGAAGCTTGACGGTAAAACCTGGACCCTTGGTACAGGTAAATTTGCTATGCAGGCTTCCGGATCAGCAACCATCCGTGTTGGCGACACTGTGGTGATGGGCACTGTGGTGATGGGCAGCAAACCGCGCGATGGCATTGATTATTTGCCGCTGATGGTGGATTATGAAGAAAAGCTTTACGCAGCCGGCAAAATCAAAGGGTCGCGGTGGGTGAAGCGTGAGGGGCGGCCTTCTGACGAGGCGATCCTTTCTGGACGGGTCATTGACCGGAGCCTGCGGCCCATGTTTGATAGCAATATTCGAAATGACATTCAGGTCGTAGTAACCGTGCTCTCTGTTGACGGAGAAAATGATCCGGATATCATCGGGCTTTCTGCCGCTTCCGCGGCCATTGAAATTTCCGACATTCCGTGGGACGGACCGGTCGCGGGAGTCAGGGTTGGTAAAATCGGTGGTAAGCTTGTTTTGAACCCGTCATTTACCCAGATAGCAAACGAAAGCACCCTCGATCTCATAGTTTCCGGCACAGAGGATCATATCATCATGGTGGAAGCAGGGGCGCATGAAGTATCAGAGCCGGAAATGTTGGAAGCTATCAGATTTGCGCAGGGACATATCAAAAATATTATCGCCGCAATCAAACATATCCGCAAAAATGCGGGCGCGCCAAAAAAACAACTCACGCTGTTTGCTCCCGATGAGCAAGTTGCGGAGCGGGTTTACCAAGCAGAGAAAGAACTCTCTGATGCCTTGTTTACTACTGATCGCGCTGAACGCGAGAATCGCATTTCTCTTGCCAGGGAAAAGATAATCCGTGAAGCCTCGGGCGAGGATGAAAACCTGGAAAAGCATGCTGAGTACGCTTTTGAAAAAATGATGAAGACTCTCATCCAGCAGTCGATCCTCAAACAGGACAAAAGAGTGGATGGCAGAGCTCTCGATCAGATCAGACCAATCAGTTGTGAGGTCGGGCTCCTACCGCGCGTGCACGGTTCTGGACTCTTCCAAAGGGGGGAAACCCAGGTTCTGACAACAGTCACTTTGGGCGGGCCAGATGATGTGCAGCTTCTAGAAGACCTTGATACTCCTCTTGAGCGGGACAAGCGCTATATCCATCATTATAATTTTCCTGGGTATTCTGTGGGCGAGGTCCAGCCTTTGCGTTCTCCGGGAAGACGCGAGATCGGGCACGGAGCGCTTGCAGAGCGAGCACTTGTGCCGATGATTCCAAAGAAAGAAGATTTTCCATACACGGTCCGTTTAGTCTCCGAGGTTTTATCCTCAAATGGTTCAACGTCAATGGGCTCCACGTGTGGAAGTACCCTGGCGCTTATGGATGCCGGAGTCCCTATAAAATCCCCAGTCTCAGGGATAGCCATGGGTCTCGTTATGGGCAGCGATGGGGATTATAAAATCTTGAGTGATATTCAAGGAATCGAGGACGGCAACGGGCACATGGATTTCAAGGTGGCCGGCACAAAAGATGGCATCACAGCGCTGCAGCTTGATATCAAGGTCAAAGGGCTGACAGTGGAAATTTTGACTGCAGCACTCGAGCAAGCAAAAACTGGTCGCATGTTTATCCTAGAGAAGATGCTAGCCGCGATTCCGGCTCCTCGTGCGGAAATGTCACAATACGCGCCGCGTATCACTTCGTTTATGATCAATCCTGAAAAGATTCGCGAAGTAATCGGCCCAGGTGGCAAGGTAATAAACAACATCATTGCCGAGACTGGAGTGAAAATAGATATTGAGGACGATGGAATGGTGATGATTACCTCAACTGATGCTGCCGCAGCGATAAAAGCTGTGGACTGGATCAAAAATCTTGTGCGTGAAGTTATGCCAGGTGAAGAGTTTGAGGGAAAAGTGGTCAAGATTTTGGATTTCGGCGCGTTTGTAGAAATCCTTCCCGGGCAAGACGGAATGATTCATATTTCCGAGCTGGAGAACCGGCGCGTGGAAAAAGTTACTGATGTGGTCAATATTGGCGACCTGGTGAGGGTGAAAGTAATTGCAGTTGATGACATGGGCCGCATCAATTTGTCGCGCAAAGCACTCTTGCCTGGTGGCGATACTGGTAGTTCAGGCGGCTATGACCGACCCCGCGGCGGAGACCACGGCAGTCATAGAGGCGGCCCGCGCGGCAGCCGCCCGCACGGCAAACCAGATCTCAATCGGTATATAGCAAAACAATAATAGCTTCAAAACCGTCCTAGTGGCGGTTTTTGACTTCTTAGGTACTGAGTTTATAATGTACCTATGCCCCATTTACACAATTAAATAGAAGAAAATTATATGGAAGGCGAACATACAGAACCGCAACTATTATCGCTCGATGAGCAGGTCAATTTGGCCAGAACTTTGTCTAAAGCTGTGGACGCAGCAAATGAATTCGTCGCAAGGATGGGTGGTTTTGATGACTTTGCGGAGGTCCATCAGCATGTCGATGACAACCGTGCACAGTTTGACGCACTCGAGAAGGCGCGTAACGAAGCCAGGCAAACATTTGATGAAATGGTGCGTGACAAACCAGCGCTCGTGAAACACCTGCGTGGTCTAAATGAAATTGAATTAGCCGATAGGATAAAAAGAATGTTTCAAATCAGGTAGTTTTCGTTTTTGGCAGCCAGAATATGCACCCTTGGCAAACAAGAACGCCAGACATGAAAAATGGATTTTGCAACTCGCCGAAAAAGTCGGATTGAAGCTAGACGGTTAAACTAACGAATCAAATTCAATAGCGCGGCGGATTTTTTCCATGAGATCTAGATAGAATCGCAGATTGTGCATGGTGGCAAGCCTGATGCCGAGCGGCTCCCCACTCATGAATAAGTGCCGCAAATACGCGCGGTTGTGATGCAGGCAGAGGTAGCACGAGCAGGTATTGTCAACTGGGGTGAAGTCCTCTTTGAATTGAGCGTTCGTGATGGTGATGAGATCATAATTTTTAACCTCCCCCGACCCCTCCTCACTAGGAGGGGAGAAAGGAGAGGTCTTGGAATTCACAAATAGCTGGGCATGACGAGCGTTTCTCGTGGGAATGACGCAATCGAAAGTATCTATGCCGAGGCTCACAGCCTTGACAATTTGTTCGGGATAACCGACACCCAGCAGGTGTCGGGGTTTGTTTTCTTCGAGGTGCGGAGTTGTAGCTTTGATCACGCGGTACATTATTTCAGGGTTATCTGCTACGGCACCGATCGCTAGCCCCCCGATTCCGTATCCGTCAAACCCGATTTTTTGCAGACCTTGAACAGATTTTGCTCTCAACTCTTCCAAATCTCCGCCTTGCACAATGCCATAGAGTTTTTGGCCAGGGTTCACCGATGCTTCGATTATCTTTTCGTAATGCGATTTGGCGCGTTTGGCCCAGTGCAAGGTGAGCCTTAGGGAATCCTCCAGCCGTTTCTTGCTCGCCGGCAGTGCTGGCACGTCGTCGAGCACGAGCGCAATATCAGATCCGAGGTTTGATTGGATCTGGATTGATTCCTCTGGAGTTAGCACATGAGTCGCTCCATCAAGCTCGTTTCGAAATTCGACTCCAACATTGCTAATGCCTTTGAGAATCGGACCTTTCTCTTGCAGGTCATTGCGAGCGGTACTCCGCGCGGCAATCTCTGAATTAGATTGTTTCGGGTTACCTCGCAATGACGAGACGATTTTTTCTCCCAGAGAATAGACTTGGTATCCACCAGAATCAGTAAAAATAGGTCCGTCCCAGCCAATGAATTTGTGCAAACCGCCTGCCCTGGCAATTAACGTATCTCCAGGCCGCATCCAGAGATGATAGGTGTTAGCCAGGATCATTTCCGCTCCCCAAAATCGGAGCTCTTCTGCGGTCACGGTTTTGACAGAGCCTCTAGTGCCAATTGGCAAAAAAGCTGGAGTTTTAACTGGTCCGTGAGCGGTATTGATGACCCCGAGCCGCGCTTGCGATTTTGGGTCTTTTTTTTGGATTTCAAAAAAATTCATTCGTTAGCCCAAAGTCTTCAAGAGAGCGGGTATTTCGTTTTTTGCTACGTCAAAAACAATCGCCAGATCAGTATCCATATAATCGTGCACTAGGCGGTCTCGCATGGCCATAGCTTTTTTCCAATCTACATTATGGTGACTTTCCCGAGCATTTTCAGACAGTCGCTTCGAAGCCTCGCCAACATTTTCGATGAGCTTTATAACTGACAGCTGCAGTTTCTCATCGGCAATAAATTCATTATAGCTGACGTCTTTGGTGAATGAGATAATTTTCGAGCAAAACTCTTGAATTTCCTGGAGATAAATTTTATCTTTGTCCATATATGATTTTTAGATCTTGCTCGATTTGCGGCCGCAAAAATTTATTCACCCCCCCTTCGGTAACCAGGTCAACTTCTCGCCCGAGAGTTTTTTGCAGATCATCTTCCAGCTGAAGAAAACCGCTAAACGTGGGCTGACCGGAAAATTTCACGAGGATGTCAACATCGCTGTCTGGTCTGGCTTCACCTCTAGCAACACTGCCAAACACCCCTGCATATTCCACAGAGCTATTCCGCAGTACCGGAGTGAGTAAGTTTTTGAGTTCATCAATATTCATACGTTAATTGTAGCGATTCTTGACAGAAGCGTCAAAAATGGGATGCCTACTTTCGTGCTGCTACCGTCAGCAAACGTTCTGCGCCGCAGCACTTGGTTCCTCCGACAATTGGCCTCATTGTTCTTGGAGACGTTGATTTTTGGAAATATGAAGCCCTGGAAAGTTTCACCATTTTCTAGGGCTTCATCATTTTGTCCAATTTATGGTATTATTTAGTTTATGGTAACACTTGAAAAAATCGTCAACCTCTGCAAACGCCGAGGCATCATCTTCCCTGGTTCGGAGATTTACGGTGGGCTGGCCAACTCCTATGACTTTGGTCCGCTCGGCGCGGAAATAAAGAACAATGTGAAGCGGCTGTGGTGGAAGATGTTTGTGCAGGAGCGGCCGGATATCGTCGGACTGGATGCTGATTTGATTATGAGCTCGAAGGTCTGGGAATCGTCGGGGCATGTGCAGAATTTCAATGACCCGATGGTGGAGTGCAAAAAATGCCACACTCGTTTTCGCCCGATAATGCAGTTTAATCCTCGTGCAAAAGCTTCAGGATTCAAGTCCGATGAGGGGTGTCCTAACTGTGCTGGAAAAAATTTTACCGAGGTAAAGCAGTTCAACACCATGTTTCGCACTAATCTTGGCCCAGTTGAAGCGCCGGAGCACACGGTTTATTTGCGTCCAGAGACAGCGCAAGCGATGTTTGTTGATTTTTCCACGATAGTCGACACGTCACGCAAGAAGATTCCGTTTGGCGTGGCGCAGATGGGCAAAGCTTTTCGAAATGAGATAACTCCGGGAAATTTCATTTTTCGCAAACGGGAATTTGAGCTGATGGAAATAGAATACTTTGTTCAGGAAAAAGATTGGGAAAAGTATTTCGAAATGTGGCTTGAGGAAATGAAACGTTGGATCAAGGCTGTCGGCATTGATGAAAAATTAGTTGAATATGTTGACGTACCCGATGGCGAGCGAGCGCATTACAGCAAACGCACCACTGATATTGAATTCAAATACCCGTTCGGGCAAAAGGAACTCTATGGCCTAGCTTACCGCACAGATTATGATTTGAAAGCTCATGGAATTGAATACCGCGATCCAGTTAGTGGCGAGAAATTCACGCCGCACGTGATCGAGCCGGCTCTGGGTGTTGAGCGGACAGTGCTAGCTGTACTGCTTTCGTGCTATGAAGAGGTCAAGGGTGGCCGCACTAAAACCACGGATAGCGTAAAAGAAGAAGAGATTGTTTTGCGCTTGCCCAAAGAAATCGCTCCGATTAAAATTGCCATCCTGCCGCTTTCCAGGAAAGAAAACTTGATAAATGCTGCGGATGATATTCGCAAAACACTTTCAAAATACTGGATGGTTGATTACGACGAAACAGCTTCAATTGGCAAACGCTACCGGCGCCAAGACGAAATCGGCACGCCGTTCTGCGTGACCGTGGATTTTGATTCGCTCGAGGACAAGAAGGTCACGGTGAGGGACAGAGATACTATGGAACAGGAGCGAATAGAAATTGAAGAATTAAAAACTTATTTTGCAGCCAAACTCAATTAAAAATATTCAAGGATATTTGGATGAGCATTCACTGGATGCTTTTTTAGTGCTGACGAAATTAAATCGGCAGTATGTGTCTGGGTTTACCGGGTCAATGGGGGCAGTACTGGTGACCAAGCGCGGGGCGGAATTGTACGTTGATGATCGGTATACAATCAGAGCAAAGAGACAATCGCCGCTCCTTGTGAAATCAATTAAAAAGCTTTCGACCTCTCCTGGTCTCCGACCACCCTCCCCAGGCCTGGGGAGGGGTTGGGGGAGAGGTCGAATCGGTATTGAAGACAAGATTAGCCTCAAAGAATTCAGCCGCCTCAAAAAAGACTTCAAAAGTGTGAAATGGGAAGTGACAAGCAATGTCATTGAAAATCTACGGGCGGTAAAGACCCCGCAGGAAATCAAATACATTAGAAAAGCGCAGGCCATTCTCGATAAGATTTTTGTGACCGTAAAGAAAATGTCGCTTCCGGGGATGACTGAACTCGCGCTATCGCAAAAGATGCGAGATTGGGCTGTGCGGTTTGGCGCGGGCGGCATGGCTTTTGAGTCTATCGTGGCCTTCGGACCAAATGCAGCCGCTCCCCATCATCTTTCCAGCATGCAGAAAATCAAGCGCGGCAATTTTTTACTCCTCGACTTTGGCGTCCTGGTCGATGGCTATCATTCGGATTTTACCCGCACGTTTTTCATCGGCACCCCCACGAGGAGGCAGGAAACAGTGTATAATACAGTTTTGGAGGCGCAGCAGCGCGGAATTGAAAAAGCGACTGCGGGCAATCCTGCGGTGCTCATAGACGAGGCAGCCCGCGGACACATCAAACGGGCGGGCTTTGGCAAATATTTTACCCACAATACCGGGCATGGTGTTGGATTGGAAATCCATGAATTGCCGAATTTTTCGGCCACATCCGAGGATATTCTGCGTCCGAACATGGTTGTCACTGTCGAACCTGGGATATATATTGAGAATTGGGGCGGGGTGAGGATAGAAGATATGGTGCTAGTCAAGAATCTCGGCAACGAGGTCTTGCCAAAGCCCCCTAAAGATTTTAAAAGTATGATTATTAAATGACAAATTTCAAAGCTCAAATGTCAAATCAAACCCTAATTTATTCATTTGGTTATTAAAGCATTGATTTGAAATTTGGAATTTGTCATTTGAATTTTACCCCCATGTATAAAAAGCACATCTTAAAAAACGGTCTGACTGTACTCAAAGTTCCGATTCGCGGAGCCAAATCTGTGCTCGTGGATATGTTTGTGAAGGTTGGCTCGCGCCATGAGTTAGCGCGTATAAACGGCATTTCGCATTTCCTCGAGCACCTGTTTTTTAAAGGTTCGAGTAAATATCCGACAGCCCAGGAACTTTCACATGCGCTCGATGCCATTGGCGCGGAATACAATGCCAATACAGGCAAGGAACATACCCAGTATTACATCAAAGCCGCCAAAAAGCATTTACCGTTTATTTTTGACGTGCTCACCGATATGTTGCAGCGCCCAGTGTTTGCAGAAGCGGAAATCGAGCGGGAAAAAGGCGTGATCATTGAGGAAATCAACATGTATGAGGACACCCCAATGCGCCACGTTGAAGATGTGCTTGAGGAAACAATGTGGCCGAACCAGCCTTTGGGGCGGAACATCGCTGGCACCAAACAAGTGATCAGAAAGATCAGTCGCAAAGATATTCTTGATTACGTAAATACTTTTTATCAACCGCAGAATATGATTTTGGCAATCTCCGGAGCTTACGACGAGCGGGAGCTCGACAAAATGATTCACCAGCAATGGAGCGGTGTTAAAAATCATCGGGTCCCGCACTGGCAGAAGGCGCTGGAGAAACAAAGTTTGCCTAACCTGCGGCTCGAACAGAAAAAAACTGAGCAACTGCATTTGGCCGTTGGATTTCGCTCTTATGAGTATAACCACCCGAGTTACATAGCGCAGCTGGTCCTCGCGACGATTCTCGGCGGGGGTATGAGCTCGCGTTTGTTTGACGAGATTCGCGAAAAACGGGGACTCGCATATTACGTAAAAGCCGCTGGTTCAAATTATCAGGACACGGGATTGTTCGTGATCCAGGCCGGCGTGAGGCAAGGATCCCTAAACGAATCGATAAGAGTGATTCTCGCAGAACTGCAGAAAATCAAAGATGTCCCGGTCCCGGAGCGGGAGCTAAAAAAAGCCAAAGAGTATATCAAAGGCACACTCACATTGTCTCTGGAGGAGAGCGAGAGTCTCTTGGGCTGGTATCTCGACCAGCTGGCTTTCCGCCACCGTGTACTTGAGCCAGACGAGGCCTTTGCCGCTGTCGATCGTGTCACCGCTCGCACTGTGCAAAAAATCGCTCGCGAAATTTTCCGAAATCACAAGCTCAACTTGGCTATTGTCGGCGCTGGCCGGGAAAAAGAGATTAGAGAATTGCTACGTGTTTAAAACGTTTAAGATTGGCGAATTCCAGCATTTTTTGATATTCTACAAGCATGGCTGAACCGCAAAATTTCCGAATCGATATTTCGATCATGACCCTCTTGAAAATCGTAGTGGTGGGCCTGGTTTTGATTTTGCTGTACATCAATCGCCAAATCTTGCTCATGCTCTTGGTGTCAATGATTTTGGCTTCTGCCATGGATCCGCTTGTGGAATGGCTTTATGGGAAAGCGAAATTCCCGCGTGGGTTGTCAGTCATCCTAGTGTATGTCGTGTTTTTGGGGCTCTTGGGCCTGGTGATATATTTTCTGATTCCACCGATGGTGGAAGAATTCAAACAGATTTCCGGACAGGTTGAGGATCTGCGGGATAAAATTAATACTAGAACAGGTTACCTCACAGCCGTGTTAAATGGGCTCGGATTTTCGCGCGGTCTCTCAGCTCTCGGACAGAGTATTTCCGGTTTCACGGCAGATGTGTTTCAAAAAACTCTCGGCGTCGTTAACAGCCTCGTGCAGACGGTGGGTGTGCTGGTGTTTACTTTTTATCTCATCTCCTCCGAAAACGGCATGAAAAATTTTATCCGCTCGTTAGTTCCCTACAAACACCGCGCATACGCCATGAATCTTACCGACAAGATTCAGAAGAGCCTTGGTTATTGGCTACTCGGTCAATTGGTATTGTCCGTGATGATCTTTGCTATGACTTTTGCGGGACTGTATTTATTAGGCGTAAAATACGCACTGGCGCTCGCGCTCTTGGCTGGTTTTTTGGAACTCATTCCTTACCTCGGGCCGTTTATTTCAGCGATCCCCGCAGTGTTTGTGGCCTTCTCGGAATCACCAACTTTGGCAATGTTCGTGATAATCCTTTATGTCGTGGTTCAGCAGTTGGAAAATTATATTATTGTTCCTAAAGTTATGGGACGTACAGTGGGGGCTAACCCGCTCGTAATTTTATTGGCGATTTTGGTCGGGTTTCAGATAGCGGGACTAATTGGCATGATTGTCGCTGTGCCGATCGTGGCGGCAACCACAGCGTTTCTGCTGGATTTTCGAGAACAGCGTGAAGTATGACCGATAAATTTTATATCACCACACCTATCTATTATGTGAACGATAAGCCGCATGTTGGGTCAGCATATCCGACAGTCGCTGCGGACGTTTTGGCGCGGTTTTATCGCTATTCCGGGACACCGACTTTTTTTTTGACTGGGACCGCTGAACATGGAACAAAAATATTGCAGAGCGCTGAAAAGGCCGAGCAAAATGTTGAGGAGTTTGTGCGGGAGAACTCTGCCAAATTTTCTTTGACCTGGGGCATTCTCGGTGTTGCCCCCGATGATTTTATAAGGACCACAGAGTCGCGTCACGAAGCAGCGGTCATAAGTTTTTTTGAAAAACTTAAAACTTCGGGAAAAATTTACGAAGGTCAGTATGAGGGCCTGTATTGCGTGGGACACGAGGCATTTTTGAAACCCGAGGACCTAAACGCAGAGGGCAAATGCCCCGACCACGCTACCCGGCCGGAGCTAGTCAAAGAGCAGAACTGGTTTTTTAAACTCTCTGATTACGCAGATTTGCTGAAGCAAAAAATTTCGAGCAACGAATTTGTTATCGAACCGGAAACTAGGCGCAACGAGATTTTAAGTTTCCTAAATCAGGGTCTTGAGGATATAACGATTTCCCGCCAGCATGTGAAATGGGCGATTCCTTTGCCGTGGGACAAAAAGCAAACTATCTACGTTTGGCTCGATGAACTTTTCAATTATTGTTCCGCGCTCGGATATCCCGACGGAGAGAAGTATAAACAATATTGGCCGGCTGATTTGCATATCGTCGGCAAGGATATCATCAAATTTCACTGCGTGATCTGGCCGGCGCTTTTGGAAGCTGCCGGTCTGCCCTGGCCCAAAAAAGTTTTCGCGCACGGTTTTTTTACGATTGATGGGCAAAAGATCAGCAAATCCCTAGGCAATGCGATTGATCCGGTGGAGCTTGCGGAAAAATATGGCACAGACGCGGTGCGATATTTCCTGCTTCGGGAGATTCCATTTGGTCAGGACGGGGATTTTTCCGTGAAAAAATTGGAGGCTCGTTACGAGGGTGATCTCGCCAACGGGCTGGGGAATCTGTTTTCTAGGCTGACCACGCTTATCGCTCAAAACCTTGATGGGGAGATAGGGGAAAAAAAAGCTTCGCCGCGGGAGTTTGATGAGGTCAATGTGATGATTCAGAATCTTCGTTTTCATGAGGCGTTGGCGCGGATATGGGAAGAAATTGCCTGGGCCAATAAATATATTGACGACACTAAACCCTGGGAGACTGCCAAGACCGATGTCAAATTGTTCACCGAAGTGATTGATAACCTCGCGGCTCTGCTTTACGAAATAGCCAAGAAGCTTGCGCCGTTTATGCCTGAAACCGCGGAGACTATCAGATCTGCGCTGTCTGCCGAGCGTATCGTGAAGGCCGAGCCCCTTTTCCCAAGATTGAAATAATGCTCGTTGACACCCATACTCACGTCAATTTCCAGGCGTTCTCCAAGGATGCTGACGATGTTATAAAACGCGCACTAGAGAGCGGTGTGTGGATGATTAATGCAGGAACAAAATTTGAAACTTCGCGGGCGGCAGTAGAGCTCGCGGAAAATTATTCTGATGGTGTGTATGCAGCCGTCGCTCTGCACCCGATCCATTTATTTGAACACCATGTCGATCTACAGGAAGAGGGAGCGTCGTTCAATAGCAGTGAGGAAGAATTTGACCCTGGTGCATATGCTGATCTTGTAGCGAAATCCACCAAAGTAGTGTCCATAGGCGAGTTTGGTTTGGACTATTTTCGCCTTCCTGCAGGAGCGGACGAGACCGCAATCAAAGAGCATCAAAAGCGAGTGATGATAGCGCACATAGAACTTGCGAAGCAGGTTGGCAAGCCGCTCATGATCCACTGCCGTCCGAGCGAAGGAACAATGGACGCGTATGAGGATGTCCTACGAATTCTTGACGATAACTATTTAGTTTCTCCCCCTGCCCGAGGGGGAGAAAAAGCGGGGGTGGGAGGTGATGGTTTTGAAATCCACTGCTTCACTGGCAATACCGCAATCGCACAAGAGTTTGTCAAACGAGGCGGATACATTGCTCTCAATGGGATCATTACTTTTGACAAGACTGGGAGAAGCGACGAGGTTGTAAAAAGTGTGCCGCTCGAATCTACTATTCTTGAGACTGACGCTCCGTATCTCGCGCCCCTGCCGCACCGCGGCAAGCGCAATGAACCAGTATTCGTGAAATTTGTGGCAGAAAAATTGGCAGAAATGAAGGGTGTCGCTTTGTCGGAGGTAGAAGAAGTCACCACTGCCAACGCCCGCAAGCTTTTTCGAATTTAAAAAAAGGCCAGCTTCGGGAGGAGCTGGCGTAGCGCGTTCAGCCTGGTTATTTCAGGGTGATGTTGAACAGCTGTCGCGCTTCAGCTTCATCGGGATTTACTTTTTCAATCATTCCCTTAGGATCAACCAAGAAACACCTTTCACGTGCTGCAGGCAGCAAATCCTGAACGATATATCTCGTATGCACAGTCGCGATACTCAAGCCTGTCTTGTTGAGGCGTTCGTGAAGACTCAAAATTCCACGATCTGTGTTCAAGCATCTCTCTACTCTCTGGTCAATCAATTCTATGAGCTTCGACTGTATCGGAGTAAGTTCATGCATGGTTCCTCCTCTGATTCCAATATTTTACGTTGTTTGCTAAAATAATCAAGTCGATGAGTAAATATGACCCAAAGAAAATAGAATCGAAATGGCAGAAATTCTGGCAGCAGAAAAAAGTTTATATTGCCAAAGATAAAACCAAGAATAACAAAAAATATGTTCTGATTGAGTTTCCATATCCGTCTGGCGAAGGGCTTCATATGGGACATCTGCGGCCGTACGTGGCAGGGGATGTGTATTCCCGTTTCCAGCGCATGAAAGGCTTTGAGACAATGTTTCCAATAGGTTGGGATGCGTTTGGATTACCGGCGGAAAATTTTGCCATAAAGAAGGGCGTGCATCCGAGTATTTCCACGAAGCAGAATATCAAAAATGCCAAGCGACAAGTGCAAAGCTGGGGCATGAGCTTTGACTGGTCGCGTGAGATCAATACCACAGATCCTGAATATTACAAATGGACGCAGTGGATTTTTTTGCAGTTTTTCAAAGCCGGACTTGCGTACGAAGCCACGGGCCTCATCAATTGGTGTCCGCAGGACAAAACTGGTCTTGCGAATGAAGAAGTCATTGACGGTAAATGCGAACGCTGTGGCACGCCAGTAGAGAAAAAAGAACTGCGGCAATGGTATCTCCAAATCACCGCATACGCTGAAAAGCTCCTCGAAGGTCTAAAAAAACTTCCCGAGTGGCCGTCACAAGTCAAACTCCAGCAGGAAAACTGGATTGGCAAGAGCGAGGGAGCGGAGATAGAGTTCCTGTTATCTGTCATTCCCGCGCAGGCGGGAATCCAGGATTCGGATTCTGGATCCCGGGTCAAGCCCGGGATGACAAATCCTAACTTTTTGATCTTGCATGGCCGGAACGGCTCTCCAAGCAGTCATCTTTTTCCATGGTTAAAGTTTGAATTGGAAAAATTGCGTCACAGAGTCCAAATGCCCAGTCTGCCGAACTCTTCGGAACCAAACGATGAAGAACAAGCACAATTTGTTATTAATAATTGTAATATTAATGAGAATACAGTCATAGTCGGTCATTCATTTGGCGGCGTGGTAGCATTGCGTTTGTTGGAAAGAGGGATGAAAGCCAAAGGGGTAGTATTGTTATGTACTCCGTTTTCAGGAAAGTTTTTAGACGAAAAAGTTCGTGCTTCGGTTACCACGGCTTGCAAAAAAGGCTTTGATTTTGAAAAAATCAAACGCAATGCGCAGAGATTTACATTGCTCTATGATTCGAGGGATTATGTCGTGCCAATGTCCGACGGAGAAGCTTTTGCCCGTAAATTAGGTGTTAATTTGAACAGAGTTAATGGTAGCGAGCCACATATGAGTGGGAAAGAGGAACCGGCTGTTCTGGAAACGTTGTTGAGAGCGACCTCTCTCCCAACCTCTCCCCAGGCCTGGGGAGAGGGGCAAGCCATCAAAGTGTTCACTACCCGTCCTGACACGATATTTGGTGCGACGTATGTGGTCCTGGCACCGGAGCATCCGCTGTTACAAAATTTCAAATCTCAAATTACAAATATCAAAGAGATTGAGAAATACGTCGAAGAAGCGAAGAGGAAAACTGATATTCAGAGGTCAGCGCTTGAGAAAGAAAAGACTGGTGTGGAATTGAAAGGTGTAAAGGCGATCAATCCTGCTACTCGCGAAAAAATACCGATTTGGGTTGCTGATTATGTTTTGATGGGCTATGGCACTGGTGCGATCATGGCCGTGCCAGCGCATGACGAGCGGGATTTTGAATTTGCTATTAAATACGGTTTACTTATTAGGCCAGTGATAGCTCCGCGAAACATTTGGAAAGCAATTGTTGTTACTGTGACTTTAGAGGGTAGTGATGAATTTAAAAAGCAATTACAGAATAAAGGAATAAATTTTACGTTGGCTGCCAGTCCCACAAATGGCCGCGAACATATCAGGGTAGAATTAAAAAAAGATCAAATTAATGAATTCGTGAACTTGGTGCAGAAGCATATCAAAGATAACGCCTGGGTTGAGATTATTGGGAATGAGAATATTTTAGTAATGAAAAATAAAGTTCATAAAAACTTTTTAGAACGTGCTGAAGAATGGTTTAAAAAGTTTACAGAGTGGGAGCCCTTGATTAGAAGTAAAAAAAGTGTTTGGGATATGCTTGCCCATAACCCCCATTATAAAGGCTTAATTTGTTATTCAGGTGATGGTGCATTGATAAATTCCTCTAAATTCAATGGCATGGATTCGGAAAAGGCGAAATGGGAAATAATTGAACTTGTAAACGGGATTAAAAAAATCCAATATAAACTCCGTGATTGGGTGTTTTCGCGGCAGAGATACTGGGGCGAACCCATACCGATTATTCATTGCCCGTCATGCGGGACAGTGCCAGTGCCAGAAAAAGATTTGCCGGTAAAGCTTCCCAATGTGAAAAAATACGAGCCGACAGGAACCGGGGAGTCTCCGCTGGCTGCAATAGACAAGTGGGTGAGTGTGAAATGCCCGAACTGTGGCGGGCAGGCCAAGCGAGAAACCAACACTATGCCGCAGTGGGCTGGCAGTTCTTGGTATTATCTCCGGTACACTGATCCTGATAATAAGATTAAATTGGCTGATGGGAAGCTTCTGAAACATTGGCTGCCAGTGGATATTTATTTCGGCGGCATGGAACATACGACTCTGCATTTATTGTATTCGCGATTTTGGAATTTATTTTTGTATGATCAGGGAATCGTGCCAGTCGCCGAGCCTTACACCAAACGCGTGCCGCATGGGATCATCCTGGCTGAGGATGGTGAGAAAATGAGCAAAAGTCGGGGTAATGTAGTAAACCCTGACGAAATAGTTAAGCTTTACGGAGCAGACACTTTGCGCATGTATGAGCTATTTTTGGGACCCCACGACCAAACAGTGAGCTGGAATTCACGCGGGATAATCGGCGTCCGGAGATTGTTGGAGAAGGTATACCGAATTTCAAATTTCAAATTTCAAATTTCAAAAGAAATTCCAAATTCTAAACTTCAAACAATACTGCACAAGACAATCAAGAAGGTTACAGAAGATATTGAAAATTATAGATTCAACACTGCTGTGTCAGCACTGATGATTTTGGCAAATGAATTAGATAATTCACCCGCCGGTAACGTTGAGGCAGAAATATTGTTGAAGCTCCTCGCTCCGTTTGCACCGCATGTTGCCGAAGAATTGTGGAGTGAGCTTGGACACAAAACATCGGTTCACCTCGAACCGTGGCCAGAATATGATCCTGCCTTTATGAAAGATGAGTTTGTAAAAATTGCGGTGCAGGTCAATGGGCGAGTACGCGGGACGGTGCAGTTGGATATCAATGCTACGGAAGCCGATGCAAGAAAGACATCGGAAGGCGATCCTGTGATTGCGAAACACCTTGCCGGCAAGAAAATTGGCAAATTCATCTATGTGCCAGGGAGAATAATTAATTTCGTCATAAACGCGGACTAACGCGGACTTGACGCAGACAAACGCGGAACTATGCAATGTGTAATTTTGGCCGCCGGACGGGGGACGAGGATGGGAGTTTTAACCAAGAGTACTCCAAAACCGCTCCTCAAAATCGGGGATAAAACAATCCTGGAACATAACCTTTCCGAGCTTCCTGATGAAGTGGAAGAGGTAATCGTGGTCATCGGATACAAAGGGGAGATGATAAAAGAATTGATTGGGGATAGCTTCGTAATCCATACTTCCTCAGTTCCTCCCCACAAGGGGGAGAGGAGAGAGCTGAAAATAACTTATATTAAGCAAAAAGAGTTGAAAGGCACTGCCGATGCCGTTTTCCAGTGCAGGGACCTGCTTAACGACAGATTTTTAGTTTTGTCAGGGGACGATATTTACTACAAAGGTGATCTCGAAATGTTAATCAAACAGCCGCTGGCTATATTAGTTTGGCCGCTTCCAGGCGGCGCGGATAATTCAATTTTGCAAGGAGGTGTAGTAAAGGTCAATGAGGCAAGGGAACTCGCTGATATAGTGGAACGCGGGTCGGCAGGCGGCGGCGCATTGATAAATACCTCGGCGTATGTTTTAAATAAGGATCTGTTTCAATATCCTCTCGTCTCGGCTGGAAGTCCGGCGAATGAATATGGACTGCCGCAAACTTTTTTACAGATGGTAAAAGACGGTCGTAATTTTTCGGTGGTAAAAGCAACTCACTGGAAAAAGATATCCGTACCCCAAGATTTGGAATTAGACAACTAGCACACGATCGTGGCACGCTTGTCCAATTTAAATCATGCAATCAAATATCTTAAAGCTGGCAAGGCGGTAGTTTTTCCGACTGATACAGCTTACGCCCTCGGTGTTGACGCGACGAACGCGCGGGCAGTGCGGCGGCTTTTCAAAATGAAGCAACGACGGCCGGATAAACCCGTTCATATCGTAGTTGCTGACTTGAAAATGGCGAAACAATATGCCGAGTTTACGGCGCCAGCAGAAAAATTATTTAAAGAGTTTTTGCCGGGGACCTTGACACTAATTCTACCCCTCAGACCCCCTCTCTTTCTCCCCCTCATGAGGGGGAGAAAGAGAGGGGGCAAGGGGAGAGGGAGCGCTTTTGCACTTCTCTCGGCTGGAACTGGCACGGTCGGGATTCGCGTGCCAAAGAACAAGATAGCTTTGCAATTAGTCAAAAAATTGGGACGGCCAATTACAGCCACAAGCGCCAACATCTCCACCAATCCGACCGCATATTCTGTCTCACAACTCAATTTTCAATACCGAAACGCTAAACTTCGGCCGGATTTGAGTCTCGACAGTGGAAAACTACCGCGGGTCCGGTCATCAACCATGGTACAATTAAAAGGAAATAAGATTAAAATTTTGCGCCGCGGGCCCATCACAAAAACCCAAATCCTCAATGCTCTCAAATTTTAAAAATCATCTTCCGCATTATTTTACAACGCATCCGAACCGCGAAGTAACTGAAGTTTACTGGTTCACCATTATTTCCAACCTGGCGCTGTCCATGGTTTTTATTTTTGAACCGGTTTATCTCTATACTCTCGGTTACGATTTTACAAAAATCATGGAATTTTTTCTCATGGTCTATATCTGGTATGCGGCCCTCGTGGTATTTGGCGCCAAATTTGCCAGTCACTACGGCTACAAGCACGCAATTTTTCTTTCCAATATTTTTTTCGTGATGTACTGGTTTGGATTGTATTTCATCAAAGCCAACTCTTTGCTATTTTATGTAACCCCGATTTTCTTTGCGCTGCAAAAATCGTGGTTTTGGCCGGCTTTCAATGCAGACATTGCGGTGAACGCGAAACGCAGCCAGCGAGGCCGGGAGATCGGGGTTCTGACCGCTCTCGTTCAAGTGGCGTTTATCGGCGGCCCGCTTCTCGGCGGGGTGATTTCTGAACGTTTTGGATTTTCAAGCTTATTTATCGCCGCGGGAGCGCTTGTTTTGCTCTCGAGCTATCCCTTGTTTTCAAGTCCTGATATTTACGCGAAACGAGAATTTACTTTTAAAAGGCTCTGGCAGGTATGTCGTAAATATTTCCGTAATTTCTTTGGATATTGGGGCTTTGCCGAGGACCTGATGCTCATGAGCCTCTGGCCAATTTATATGTATATTGTGGTCAGGGATTTTGAGAGTTTGGGCTTGATTTCAACCATTGCGACCATAGTTGGGACTGTGATAATGTTGTATGTAGGAATGATCATTGATCGGCAAGGCGGCCGTCATAGGATCATTCTGGAATCGTCAGTGTTCTATGCCATGACTTGGGTGTTGCGATTTTTGGCAAGCGGGGTGGCTTTGGTGCTTGGTTTTGATATCTTGACCAAGGCTGCAAAGAACGTTTTGAATGTACCGATGAACTCGCTGACCTATGAAAATGCGGCTGTGGACGGGGAGAGCGGGCTTGCTTATAGTGTGTTCTTTGAGTTTTCTCTGGCTATCGGCAAAATCGTTACAGCGCTCGCTAGCATCGCCATACTCGCGTATACAAATAATATTTTTTTGGTTTTCGCGTTCGTGGGAATCCTAACTATGTTTTACGGACTGTTGCGCAAACATGCTTAAGACAAAAATTCTCACCATTGATCTCAAGATATTGCCATTTGTGTGAAACACCGTTGCAACCCTCGCCTGTAATCGGGAGAGGGGGAACCGGTATTCCGGTGGGTGGGGGTTCACGGCAATATTATTAATTTTCTAACGAACATGAATTACGAACACTTAAAAAAAGAAGACCCGGAAGTTTACGAACTGATCCAGAAAGAAGCTGGAAGGCAAAAAGAGGGCCTAGAAATGATTCCCTCGGAAAGCTATGCGTCAGCCGCTGTTTTGGAAGCGACAGGAAGCATACTAAACAATAAATACGCGGAAAATTATCCTGGGAGGCGGTATTATGGCGGCTGTGTGAATGTGGATTTGGTGGAGCGATTATGTCAGAAGCGAGCCAAAGAAGCATTTGGTTTGGGCGATAACTATCATGTAAACGTCCAGCCTTATTCGGGAAGCCCTGCGAATCTTGCGGTTTATGTCGGACTGCTCAACCTTGGTGACACTATCATGGCATTACGATTGGATCATGGCGGGCATCTTACTCACGGCAACCCGGCGAATTTGTCGGCCAAAGCTTTCAAGTTTGTGCATTATGAAGTAAATGCCAAAACAGAAACTCTGGATTATGATGCGATAGAAAAGCTGGCGTTCGAGCACAAACCAAAGCTGATAGTTTCCGGATTCACCTCTTATCCACGAATTATTGACTTCAAACGTATGCACGAGATCGCCAAATCTATCGGCGCCATTTCTATGGTTGACATGTCTCACATTTCTGGATTGATTATCGGCGGTGTTCATCCGTCACCGTTTCCCTTTACTGATGTAGTGATGACCACTACCCATAAAACATTGCGAGGACCGCGAGGCGCAATGATTTTTTGCAAAAAGGAATACAAGGAGCAAATCGACAAAGGAGTTTTTCCAGGAATGCAAGGCGGCCCGCATGAACATACTATTGCCGGAATTGCCGTGGCCCTAAAAGAATCAATGACTCCGGAATTCAAAGAGTACACAGAACAGATTATAAAAAATACCAAGGCTCTGGCAGAATCGCTGATGGAAGAAGGATTGAAGCTGATTTCCGGCGGCAGTGACAATCATTTGCTTATGATTGATTTGCGTCCTTTCGGTCCTGGCCGTGGCATATTCATTGAAAAGGCCCTGGAGGCCGCAGAGATTAGCGTCAACAAACAACCGATTCCCAATGATCCTTCGCCACCTTTTTATCCTTCTGGCATTAGACTGGGGACGCCGGCGGTCACTTCGCGCGGAATGAAGGAGCAGGAGATGCAAAAAGCGGGAAAACTAATCGCTAGAATTGTCAAGGAATTCGCGCTTACAGAAATGCCTCTTGACAGAGAAAAACGCGCTAGTGCGGTTAAGGAATTTGCGGCATCATTGGAAAACCATCCCACAATAAAAGAAGTAAAATCTCAAGTTATAGCACTCGCCAGTAAATTTTCCGTGCCAGGTGTTGACTGAGTTTTTTAGATGAAATTTGCAACCTGGAATCTTTATTTCAAAAACAAGAATCAACAAGCATGCGTTAAATTTATGCAAAGTTTAGATATCGACATTCTTTGCTTGCAGGAGGTCCGATCTGATACCCTCCAATATTTACAGCAAAATTTTTATGCTTCGACAGCGATTCCTCGGCATTACTATGGACGTGAGGTGTACTCTGTTATTGCAGCTGGTATAAAGTCCCGGGCGAATGTTGCAAAGAATTTTAACCGTCCCATCCGAAATACTTTGCTCTCCCAATTTAGCGGGTGGAGGGATGCAGATAGCCAATTTCAATATAGCGATTATCTTTTCGAGAAGAATAGACTAAGGGTCTTCAATGTCCATCTCCCATACCAATTGGCGCCGTCGCTGCGTATGCTATTGCTTGATGAAGTAATGCAGAATCTGTGTGTTGACGCAAATATCGTTTGCGGCGATTTTAATTCTTTCGCCCATTGGCCGTACAATCCATTTCTTGGAATCCTCAACCGCTCGTCATGGAATGATTTTTTTTCGAATGAAATGAAAATGCTCAAGAATCACTGTCAGGTCCGTGGATTGAAATTGAGCATGGAACAAGTAGTGACCTGTCCATTTTGGGGAACGCAGATTGACCATATTCTGATTCCCAACAGCTGGACAAAATTTTTCAGCCGAACCTATGGGCAGCGGTTTGGCTCTGATCATAAACCAGTCGTTTTGGAGACTACTGAAATATGAATATCGATGAACAAGTATTTTTGCTTTTCAATCACCTGGCTGGGCGGTCCGGGTTGAGAGATCAGGCGATGCTTTATGCAAACAGTTATGGATTATATTTGTTTGCCGGGATTGTTGCGTTGTTCTTTTTTATCAATCGTCGGCTTTTCTGGAAGCTATTATTGGCAATTGTGTTGTCTCGAGGACTGTTCACTGAACTCATCCGCTTTATGTACCAGCGGCCGCGACCTTTTGTGAATGAACATTTGGAGGATGTCCGTCAACTGATCGAAAAAAATGCTAGCGAAGCGTCGTTTCCTTCCGGACACGCGGCATTTTATTTCGCGGTTGCGTTTGGAGTCTATTTTTGGAATAGGCAGGCGGGGGTCATGCTTGTTGTCTTGGCCACGATTCTCGGGCTTGTTCGGGTTTACGCCGGCATTCACTACCCCTCTGATATTCTCGGCGGGGCATTTATCGGCCTAGTTTCCGCGTGGCTTGTGCAGCGAATCTTGAAGTCGGTGAGAAATTAAAATATAATGCATTGGCTTGCCGCGGTGGCGGAACCCGCCAGAGGCGGGCAAGCTGGCAGATTTAGTCGCCTCTGGCGACCGCACATGATTAGCTTGTATGTAATAAAAAGTATAAATCATAAGTACCGGTACGTTGGCATAACAAATAAGATTGAAGATCGATTGCGACGTCATAATTCCGGCAGAAATTTAAGCACAAAACGTTATGCGCCGTTTGCATTGATTTTGAGGGAGTCTTATAAAGATTACGTAGAGGCGAGAGATAGAGAAAAATTTTTGAAAAGTGGGGTTGGCAGAAAGTATCTCGATAGTTTAAAATTGGATTAAAGCCGATGTGGCGGAACTGGCAGACGCGCTGGACTCAAAATCCAGTGGTAGCAATACCGTGTGGGTTCGACTCCCACCATCGGCATTTACATTCTGACATCTGTCCAGGCGAGGTCGGGCGCGGCAAAATCCCGCGGTCGCAAGATCATGAGGGTTCGACTCCCTCCCGCGGCATTGAAGAAAAAGGACAATAATATCGATATTTTATAAGCAATTGTATTAGCGTGCTAACATGATAAAACGTATAGATTAAAGATAAGGGCTGGATGGTTTAATCGCTATCTGCTATAATCCCATTATGAACCTCGAAGATTTCAATTTCAACATCAAAAACAGGTCTAATCGTTCGCCAAACCCGATTGGGTCGCTTGTGGGCACAATGTTGTTTTTAGTGGTTGGGGCTGTGGCTCTGGCGAATTCTGGCGTCTTTTCTGGATTTTCGATTTTCTTTTGGCTCCTCGTGTTACTCGTGTTGATCTTTGGCCTGGGGGGACTGCGAGTTGTGGATCAATATGACCGGGGTGTGATGCTCACCCTCGGTAAATACACAAGCACGAGACAGCCGGGTCTCACCTGGATCTTCATTGGTATTCAGACTATGCAGAAAGTTGACCTGCGTATCACGACAGTGGATATTCCCCAGCAAGAGGTTATCACGCGTGACAATGTGCCGGTGGGCATCAATGCCGTGGTGTATTTTCAAGTGGAATCAGCGGAAAAGGCTATTCTTAACATCAAAGATTTTACCTTGGCGGTTTCGCAGTACGCTCAAGCCGCGCTGCGCGATGTGATCGGCGGAGTGGAACTCGACGCCCTGCTTTCCGAACGGGTCCAAATTTCCGAAGAAATAAAAAAGATCGTGGATGAGGCGACTATGGCTTGGGGCATTAACGTTACAGACATCAAGATTCAGGACATCGAGCTGCCGGCAGACATGAAACGGATCATGGCCAAGCAGGCCGAGTCTGAACGGGAACGCCGCGCGATCATCATCCGGGCCGAAGGAGAATTTACTGCAGCCGAGAAATTGTCGCAGGCTGCCGAGAGATTGGCGAACGTTCCCGGCGGACTGTCTATGAGAACCTTGCAAACCATTGAAAAAATCAATCCCGATCCATCCAAAACCGTGATTTTTGCCTTGCCCATAGAATTTATGGAAGGCATCAAGACCCTGGGTGATTATTTGAAACAGAAGACAAAATAACCCCCGGCGAGATTATTTGATTGCTTTTAAAAATCCTTCGATGAGACCGATCGTCTCATCACTACTCGAAAATACTGATTTCCATACCACGACTATATCGGCGCTGTTGAATATCGAACGTTGAACCTCGCGTATCGTATCTCCTCCGGCGATGGAAATCATGATGTCGTAAGCGCCTTTGATCCTCTGGATTTCATGCCAGGGGATTTGTTTTTCGCGGTTAAATTGTTCCTCGTCCACCCCGCGGTGGAGGATGACTACGGGCGGGAGTTTTTTTAGTTTGGCGAGAATACTCACGGGGTACTCGACATTCATCATGTCGATCATGGCATCAACTCCGACAGACTCGCAATTTTCGATAAATGCGTTGAGTGTTTCCACTGGGGCGCTTCCTAAAGCGACAACAGCAGTGGCGCCCGCTGCCTGCGCCATTTCCACTTCGGCGCGGCCGCGGTCCATGGTTTTCAGATCTGCTACGATATAGGGAACGATCGCCGCCCCAAAAGAATTTATTCTGTTTTGATACCAGTAGGCTATCTTCGAAACAGCGTTCATGCCGTAGCGCTTTACGAGGGGCGTGCCTGCCTCCAGAATGATGCGATCGCTTAGCGGCAGGTCAGCGATAATATTTTGCGCATCCTCGAGCGTGCTATTGAACGCGAGTTGCAGGTATCGCTTTCGTTTGTTGAGTTTTGACTTTGCGGCACTATGCATGAATCAATTATATATAAAAAAAGAGAGTCCTGCGAGCTAGAAGTCGGGGACTCTTAGATATTTGCTTGGCTCAATTCAGCCATTCTTTTCCTCGCCGGCCGGTTTGCTCATGAAATCGACCGCTCTCGGTAAGCTGATCTGGACGAGCCCTGGCAATTAGGCCACCTATAACATCCGGTCCGATCGCAGCGCCTAACGCATTTTGGAACCCCTCTGCAGCATTGGCCAAATGTTCCAGTACTGCTGGCGTCAGAGCCACGACCCAAAACGATACAGAGCCAAACAGACTGACCAAAAGCGCAATCAGTAACCCTGGAAGCGCGCCCAGACTAAGGTTAAATGGTCCGATGAGCAGTGTGCTCGCGAGCATTCCCGGTATGAACAATCCGATCCACCCGAGAGCCATGATGGCATCGAAGATTTCTCGCGACAGGTAGAAGGCAAAGGGCAATCCCATGAGGGTCATGGTAAGTGCCGGGAGCAGGATTTGCCAATGCCAGCCCAGGCTGTGGAAGCTTGTGGTCAAGTATTGCAGAAGCAATACTATTCCGAGCAAAATCATGAACGCGAAGACTTTTCTCTTTCGTGACATTTTTTATTCCTCCCTTGGATTCGTTCCCTTCGTTTTATCAAATTTTGCGCTTTTGGTCAAATCTTGAATAAATCGAGAGTTTGGAATATATTGATGTTACGTTCAAGGAGGGCATCATGAGCAGAAGGAAGCACGATTATTTGCGCGAAGGATTGGCGCTCTTACAAAAGCTCGAACTCTACGAAAGGCGCACACTTGATCGCGCCTTGTATTACTTGCAATGCGCGATCGTGAGCAAACCCACAAGCCCTAGGGCGTATCTGGGAATCGCTGCGGTGTTCTTTCGCCAGCAGCGATATGAGGACGAGTGTTATGCCCTAGAAGAAGCCATTGATCTCCTGAAGGAGTCTGGAAATACTGCTATGCTTCTGTGGAAAGTGAAAGCCGAGCTCGCCAACGCGAGAATTCTCGCAAGCCACCGTGGTAATAATTACAAACCGCCTGACGAGGCTAAGGGGTATCGTGGAAGGGCGAAGATAAAGGCTCGGCATCGAATGGTTCATTTGGCAAGCGTTGGACGCAGATGATCGGCTGGTGCGACCGCTTCGAGCTACTCGAGAAGCGGTTTTTTTGCGTGCAAATGCCCGACAAGCTATAATAACCAACCAAATCCGCAGTGGGTTTGATGTTGCTTTAGTTTGCAAAGGGGGAAGTTTATGATTGAGAGATACACAAGGAAGCAAATGGGTGAGTTGTGGTCGCCTGCTGCGAAGTGGCGAAGGGTGGCCAGAGTTGAAGAAGCTGTTATCCGCGCGAGAGTTGAGCTTGGTGAGATTACCGGTGTCACAGTTCCACCTGACCTCTATAAGAGTTTGCAAATCAATTACACAGAAACTGATGAAAAGAGGTATCCGAAAAAAAGGGAAGGTTCACGGATCGTCGGGATCAACAACCTCGACTTGGCCGATCCAGCCCATTTTGCTTTTCTCTGCGGGCTCTCTCGGCCAGAGGAAGTGATTGCGAAAACGTCGCAGAACTACCTCGATTTGGTCGAGCGGCTCACGGGCAAAGATCTGGATACTTATCGCTCGGAAGACATGGGTATCCCCGAATAAATTTCACGGAGGAGAATCGTCAGAAGAAAGGAAAAGGGGATGGAATGTTGCCTCGCCGCAGGCGAGCGCAATGTCCATCCTTTTTTGTTGCAAGACGGCTGGTTTTTTGCTATCCTATAGGACTTCCCGCATCAGCGGAAAGGGCAGTCAAAATCACAAAAACGGAGGAGACAATGAATAAGCGAAATGCGCTGTTTACTTTGTTTAACAAAAACGGTCTGGAGGAACGAGCAAGAGAACTCGTCAATAACGGCTGGACGATTTTCTCGACTCGTGGAACATTCCAAGCGCTTCGGAACGCAGGAATTTCAGTCATAGACATCGCAGAAATGGTCGGGCATCCCATTTTGGGGCATCGAGTGGTTTCCCTTTCCAGGGAGATTTATGCCGGTCTTCTTGCCACTGACACGCCAGAAGATCTGACAGAGCTCGGAGATCGGATTCCATGGATCGATCTCGTGTGGGTCGACATGTATCCGCTCACCGCGGAAATTGCCAAAGCAGGTTCGACGTTGGAATCAGTCATCGAAAGCACTGACATCGGCGGTCCGACCCTGCTGCGGGCTGCAGCCAAGGGTCAACGGTATGCCATTTGCGACCCCAATGATTGGGAGGCTGTTCTCGACTGCCTTCGTGGTGGGGAGGCGAACCGGAAGGAGTTGGTGGAAAGACTTGCGGGAAAAGCGGAAGCAGTAGTCGCAGCGTACGCGCTCGCATCTGCTCGCTACCGGAGCGGAGGAGTATACGATGGATTTATTGGAGAAATGGTTCGCAAACTCTCGTAGCAGAGAAGCACAGGTAAGGTGATGCGTTGTTGAAAAGATCTAAGGCTGCTTTGGGATTTTGTTTATGCGGGATGGAATGTTGCCTCGCCGCAAGCGACCGCAACCTCCATCCTTTTTTTGTTGCAAGATTAACATTACCTTTTCTGACGCAATTGCGTATATTTTGGTAATTTTGTATAATAATATTCGAAGTGGAGAAAATAAACAAGAACGACCTAATGGGATATCAAAAAAATACAATCAGTGAAATTGTTCGATCTGCTGCACCAAAAGACAAAAAGCCAACCTTGACGAATGAACAGATTGAGGCGGTTAAAACTGCCGGGGGTATAGCTTTGGTAATTTTGATGGCTGCTGGGATGATTGCTCTATCGGCTGTGACACCGAATATATTTGCGGCTTATGGTAAACTTTTTTCCAGAAAAGGTAAGAGATATTCGCAGAAAGAAGTGAAGAACAAGGTGGTTCGGTCTTTTTATTATCTAAAACATAAAGGCTTGATCGGCATGCGACCTACTGTCGGAGATTTTAAGATTTATGTGACTGCCCTGGCCAGAAAAAAAATCAAAAGCATGCAATTTAGGACCATGCGTGTGGAAAAACCAAAAAAGTGGGACAAAAAGTGGTGGCAGGTGGCAGCCGACATACCCACTAAAGAACACAAGACCGCTGCGGACGCTTTGCGCCGCAAGCTGAAGGAGATGAACTTTTATCCCCTGCAGCGGACATTGTGGTTCTATCCTCATGATCCTCGACTTGAGATAGACTGGATTGTGAGGGTTTATCACATCGAAAGGTTTGTAACAATCATGGAGATTAATAGACTTGATCGAGACGATGAAGAGAAAATGGTAAAGTTTTTTAGGAAGCAAAAAATTATTTAATCAGCAGTTTTTTTATATTTTACCTTTTTCTACGCAATTGCGTATATTTTGGTAATATTCAATGCATCTACAAATCAATCGATCAAACATTAATCATTTGCAGTGGATTGATGATAAAAAACGGCGCGAGGTTTTTAGGACTGGCGCCGGGGGTGTGAAGCGTGAGATATTTTTCGAGCTGTGCTACGCGGTTTTGCGTTTGCGATGCCGAGAAAAAGCTACTGCATTCACGGCTTCCTCGAGAGAACCAGGAGTCACCAGGATTGGCCTGAGATTATGCACCTCTAGCTCGTGGAAGAGATCCTTTTGAGCGCAGGCGACGCGCAGCAGAGCATTCCCGTTCCTAGCTGCGACGTAGACATCTGACAAAGCTTGACGGCCAGAAAAGCCGAGTGCCGAGACTTTTTCTAGATTTATCAGAATTCTACGTCCTCCGTTTTCCAAGATCGAACTGACAGCCTCGTTCAACAACAAGCACGGCATTCCTGTTGTCAGTTCGCCATCACAATCAACGACATACACTTGCTTCCTGCCGATTCTGATTTCTTGTGTTTTGATCTTCATTCGGCCTCCTTTTGCAGACTGGCATTATATCTCTTGTGGTCGTGTTTGCGCAACTATCGTGATTTTGTTAGATTTCAAGCATGAACGATGATGTCTTTAAACTCGGGAATTTTTCCTCCTTTGCTGACGATTCGGGGGACAAGGAGGATTTGGAGGCCACGACCTCCCCGACCCCTCCTCATGAGGAGGGGAAAAGAGATGAGGTTGCCTCCGGAAACAATGTTATACTGCACTCGACAGTGAAATCCGATCCGCAGGCGAGATTTCGTTCTCCTCATGACGGGCAAGCCCTCGCGCTAATAGATTTAAACGATATTGTACCAAACGAATTTCAACCGCGGCGTATTTTTGATCCAGAGAAGCTGCGGGAGCTCGCAGATTCTATAAAAGTCCACGGGATTATCCAGCCGCTTGTTGTGACCGAGCAGGGTGTTGGTAAATATGAGATCTTGGTGGGAGAGCGTAGATTTCGGGCAGCCAAGCTCGCGGGACTCACCAAAATTCCAGCTCTACTTTCCCCAAAAATCAATTCCGAGGCAAAGCTCGAAATCGCACTCATTGAAAATGTGCAGCGCGCGGATCTCAACCCGATTGAGGAGGCCAAGGCTTATGAGCGGTTGCAAAAAGAATTCAATCTCAAGGTCAACGAGATCGCGGTAAAGGTCGGCAAGAATCCTTCGACAGTCTCCAACCTGTTACGCCTCCTCAATCTGCCGGTTGAAATTCAGCGCGCACTGATTGAGGGCAAGATCGCTGAAGGGCAAGCGAGGCCCCTTTTGACGCTGCGCAATAGTGATGAAATGCTTGAGATGTTCAGAATGGTTTTAGCAGGCGGTATGAAGGTCAGGGAGATTGAAGCAAAGGTTCGCGAAATCACGCAGCGCAAGATCAAAGTTGCAGAAATGTTCACTCCAGACCCGTTTTTGACTTCGCTTGAGAACCTTTTGCGTGGCAAATTGGGAACGCGAGTTCAGGTGAACAAAGGCCCCAGAGGCAGCGGAAAAATCACCATTGAGTTTTTTTCTGACGAGGAATTGAATAACATTGTGGGGAAGATAACTTAGAATTGAATTACCGGTTAATTACCTGTGGACAACTTGTGAAAAGACACGTGTCCCACACGCGCAGTGCGCTGATTTAGCGGACGCCGCAGGGCAAGCTCCCTGTGAATAAGCCGGTGTTGACAACCAATCTACGGATAAGGTAGTATCAGCAGTAAGATTAATTTTTGGTAAGAATGCACAAATTTATGCCAAAGTTTACTGAAGTCTGTGAGCCGCGTTATCTTCGGCTGATTTACTTTAAGGCAAATTTTGAGCGGCAACTTGTGTGATAGATCAAAAATAATCTACTCGCAGCAAACGACCAAGTTCCGCTTAAAAAGGCGGAATTTTGGTTTATAAAGTACCGGTGGGTACCTCAGCCTGGTAGAGGACAGCATTGAGCTGAAAGTCGTAGGTTCAAATCCTACCCCATCGACTAGCAGTACATCTCACCCCAAAAAGGAGGAAAAATTCGAGTTTCGAGAACGAGGCGGCCTGGCATTAGCCGAGGCTAAAATAAGCATCACAACTTTTGTTTTTAGGAGCGATATAGAAAATGGAGTACGTACCAGAAGGCAGTACAGATAGGACATTGAGGGACATCGCGAGCATTCAGAAGAAACTCCAACGGCCGAATCTGCGGCCAGAAACAAGAGATGTGCTCGAGGGCGCGCTGATAGTGCAAAAATCTGCGTTTTATCGAAAACGAGATGGACCATCGGACGATGCCGTTCGTGCACGAGAAGAGGAAACGGATCGAAGTTATTTCGCGCGATAACAAGGGGAGCAGAAGTACAATGGAACACGCGGTCGACATCACTGAAGCCGAAAAGAAGGCGATACGAAATTTGGGGCGGTCCAAGAGAAAACGGCGGCTCCGAAACACAGAAACCGGAATTGCAAATTTACAAGAGGATATCCACGACTTCGAATCTGCTCATGGGTTAGATACGGCACGTAGGTTGAGGAAAGCCTTGGCGAAAATTAAAGCACGCGCGAATTATATTCGCCAGGTAAACCTTGAAGAGGACAGTCAAAGCAAGAACACCGGCACCATCGGCAAACCGGCGGTGGCGGAGATCTAACCCCTCGAAACACAATGAGCGTTCATTGACGCCTGTGCGACCATTACAATTTTTGGATCATTCCAAGAGTTGTATGGCCGCACTCTTTTTTTATTTCAAAATAAATGATAAAATTTATTCACCCACCCTTTAACCCTCCCGTCAAGGGGGGCAATTCGGCGGGCTGTAGTATAGTGGTAGTACGCATGCATGGGGTGCATGTAGTCCGAGTTCGATTCTCGGCAGCCCGATTTAGAAAAATTTAAACAATGAAACTAAAGATATTTTTTTCAATTTTTATTATTGTTGTCGCTGCGGCAGGATTATTTTTTTTACTGAAGTCCTCGCCTAAACCCTCCTCACAAGGAGGGGAGCCGAACACAGTGCAGGATTTTGTAAATCAAACTTTTGCGGAGAATCGGGAGGTTGCGTCAGGGACAACCCCCTCCCTCAACCCCTCCCCACAAGGGGGAGGGGAAAAGCAGGTAGATTTCTCCCTCCAGAGTGGGGGAGACGAGGCGGTGAGTGTTCAGTCCATTTGCACCGGAGACAAGCAGTCGGATTTTGATTGCTACCAGAGCTATTACGTTGCCGTCGTTAAAGGGGTGGGGATTGCTGCAGCTCTCGCGGATTTGCGCGAGCGGTACAATGGTAATGATTATGTTCAGTCGCAATGTCATCCGCTCACGCATGTCATCGGCAATGAAGCCGCCAAAAAATTTGCGGACGTGGCTGAGGCCTACAAGCAAGGTGATAGTTTTTGCTGGTCCGGATATTACCACGGCGTGCTAGAAGGAATCATCGGCCGGATTGGACTCTCCAAACTGGAGTCACAGATGAATGAGATTTGCGCCTCCCTAGCGGCCACCGAACGATATTCTTTCGATCATTACAACTGCGTGCATGGACTCGGACACGGCGTCATGGCAATTTATGATGATGAATTGTTCAAATCTCTCGAGGTTTGTGACAAAGTTACCGATTCGTGGGAGCGCTCGTCATGCTGGAGCGGCGCGTTCATGGAGAATGTCATTTTTGATACCAAATACCACTATGCAAAATATCTCAAGCCAGAGGACCCGCTCTATCCCTGCGATGCGGTAGCGGAGCAGTATAAAAGTACCTGTTACCTCATGCAAACGAGCTACATGCTCAAAGTCACGAACGGAGATTTTGCGCGCGTATTTGAGCTTTGCTCTACTGTCGAGGAGAATCATCGCAATACTTGTTATCAAAGCCTGGGCCGCGATGTTTCCGGGCGGAGTTTGAGCAATGTGGAGCAAACGAAGCATAACTGCGGCCTTGGCAAAAACCTCGATCAGCGCACCAATTGCATAATTGGTGCGGTCAAAGATTTTATCTCTTACCTGCATGACGATGCCCGAGCCAAGCAGCTTTGTAGCGTGCTCGACGAGCAGTCGATCAAAGACACCTGTGATCAGACCACTGTATCTTATTATTCGACATTTTAAACCATGAAGCTCGTGTCACTCAACATCTGGGGCGGAATGCAGTTTGACGCGCTCATGGAATTTGTCCGATCCGAAGCTAAAGACACGGATATTTTTTGTTTTCAGGAGGTGTTTGATACAACCACTGACTTTAAAACTTTCGGCACAGCGAGGATCTGCCGCGTGAACATGCTCGAGGAATTTCGAGAGGCATTGTCGAATTTTGATTCGTACTTTGCTCCTTGCCAGGATGGATGGACCTTTGACGGTTTTGTGGATTTTCCGATTGCTTACGGGCTGGCGATTTTTGTCAGGAAAGGAATGAAGGTTGAGGATGTAGGTGAATTTTATGCTTACGGGCGCCGCAATATGCGCACCGCCGAGCAGAATGACGCCCGTTCTATGGGGCGAAACGTGCAGTATTTGAAAATCGGGCTCGAGGACTTGTCTCTAACCATTGGCAACGTTCATGGGTATTGGGTTCGCGCGCCAAAAACCGACACCCCCGAGCGGATTGCCCAGTCAGAAAAAATATTAGATTTCCTAAATAAACAAACTGGAGATGTGATCCTCTGCGGCGATTTTAACCTGCGACCGGATACCAAGAGCATGGCAATTTTGGAAACCAAAATGCGGAATTTGATAAAAGAATTTGGGATAAAAACGACTCGCAACGAACTTTATGCGGATCTAAAAATTTTCAACGACTATTTTGCAGATTATGTTTTGGTATCGTCTAGCATCGAGATTCGCAATTTTCAGGTACCGTATGTCCTGGCCTCTGATCATTTGCCAATGATTTTGGAATTCAGTTGAATCCTGGAACAGTTTTTCCTCCTTACCGACAGATTTCATGATCATGAAATCTGTCGGTATTTTTCTTAACGGATGAGTTTTTTTAAAGAGCGGTGGAAGCGCCATTCGCTTAAATAGTCGGCTAAAATTACGGTGACACCAGCGATGATTGATTCTGTGGAGCCAATAGCGGCGAGGACCCAGCCGTTATGCATGAGCCCCGAAAGCGCGCCCAGTATGCCTATAAAAGGCGCCATGGCCGCCCCGAGCAGCAGGCCGAGCCGGGCGGGGTTGGTGAAATCCTGCCGCAGCGCCAGGCGCAGGAGAGAAGTGTTGCGGGTAAGCTTGACTTTGCCTTGGGCCGAGATGCGTTTGAGATTGTTCAGATACATAAACATGGACTGGATCGCGGTGGTCAGAGAAAGAGCGACGGCCGAGAGCCCGAACACAATGCCAGCGGTGACGATTTGGCCACGCTCTAGCAATTCCTCGACCGAATAAGCGCCGTAGGTCGCCAGCATAAACACAGGAATCAAAATGCGCGAGCGGCGAGCGAGCTCGCGCCAGGAAAATCCGCTGCCGCGCAATGCAGAAAGTTCAGCTACTTCTCCTAGCAAATCGTCTGCGGAGGCCGCAAAAATTTTGCCGATACCGACAGCAATCTTTTCCAGGATATGCGCAATCGGACCGATTACGAGCAGGGCTTTGACTATGACTCGGGCGATTTTGGTGCGCTCCCGGGCATTGTCTGCCACAACCCGGAACACAGAATAATTGATCGCCAGAGGGTAAATGATTTCGGAAAGCTCACTCATCAGCCGTTGATCTTCGGGTTTGATGCCGATATTTTCCTCGTCGATGAGCACCAATTTTTTGAACCGCAAACGATCGCGCAGGATAGTTTGCACTGCATCTTCCAGATTTTCCCCGCGGCTTTGAACAGCCTCGAGGTCTTCGCGCAAAAACACCGGGCGATGTTTGCTGCGCAAGAGTTCAGGCAGCCAGGTGATGATGTAGTTACCCTGACTATGGACGCTTATAGTGTGCACTGCTTGTAAAATATTTTCCGGCGAGCGGCGGACCGTACGTACGCCGATGGCTTTACCGTCGCTTAAAATTTTGTGAATTTGCGCGCGGTACTCTGGGTGCTGTTTGAGAATGTATTGGATTTCCACAGGCAAGTCAGCTGGAAAGTCCAGTTCTTCGGGCAACGACACTACATCCACGCGGTAAGTACCGATCGGGGATTGTTTTTTGGGTCTTGTAAATTGCTCAAGCATCCAGGTAGTGAAAGTTTGATTGACCAGACGCAGTCTGGTCCTACAGACTTTTAGTTCTTATCTGAGATAGAGTGATTAAAATAGCAAATAGTGAACGGAGAGCTGTTTACTATCAAGCTTCTACTACCTGGCATTAAACAAACTGTGGTAGTTTGATTTTCCTCGCAGAATAGGATTTAATGCAGTTAGTGCAAGCTTTGATTCTTTTACCAGGGGATACAGTCAGCCACTGCAGATTGGGTTCCAGACGGCGAATGGTTGACTGCATGGAATGTGAGCGCGCAAAGGCCCGCCGATAGCCCTTGCCGCAGATTTTACAGACTTTGTTAGGTCCGGTCATGAATACTACGAAATACGAATTAGTACGAATATACGAAAGGAAGTATACAATTTTAATCAGGAGTTGTAAATAGCTATGGAATTAGTAATTATTCTCGTCATCCTTTTGTTTTCTGCAGTGATCCACGAAGTCTGCCACGGGGTCATGGCTTATCGGCTCGGCGACGACACAGCCAAGATGGCCGGTCGCTTGACGCTGAACCCTATCCCTCACCTTGACCCATTCGCTTCGATTCTCTTGCCCTTGTTTTTAGTCTGGGTCGGCAGCCCGTTTATTTTTGGGGCGGCCAAGCCAGTGCCGGTGGATTTTTTGCGGCTCCGAGATCCGAGGAAAGGAATGGCACTCGTATCCCTGGCTGGCCCGGGAGCGAATTTCATCCTCGCCCTGATCTTTACTTTGCCGATTAGACTTGGTTTGCATAATGTGGTAGATCCGCAGCACGATCTCTTTGTTACGGCTGTGGTGCTAAATCTGGGGCTGGGAATTTTCAACCTTTTGCCACTGCCGCCGCTTGACGGATTCAAAGTGTTTGCCTCCCTGCTTTCGAGCAATCTTGTGACTATCTATCGGTTTTTGTCCTTTGAACGCTACGGATTTATCCTGATAATTTTATTTCTTTACAGCGGCCTCATTCACCGCATCCTCGTACCACTGTTGAGCCTTGTGTCAAATCTGTTCCTGGGTTTTTCAATTTTTTAGGCATAAAATACGGTCTTCGTGTGTAGATTACGAAGACCGTTTGATAAGTTTGTCCTACATGGCAATCTTGACCTGACGATTGAGTCCCTGATCGGTAGGAGAAAGCTGGAGACTTCGCGGCAGAGGAACATGCTCGTACCCGAAAAGTTTTTTCCGCAAATCAAGATACTCGGAAACATGGTCACGCCTCACTTTTCCCAAACCTCCCTCCATGGGGTGCCGCTGTCTCCAAGCCGCATACCGATAGAAAATCGGGAAAATTCGGGCTATGGCGTCTGACGTACGGCTCATCTGTCGGTTCCGGGTGGTGAAGCTTTTCACGAGCTTTTCATCCGAATAAAACGTTCGGTAGAATTCAAACATCAACTCGATTCGCTGCTGCGGAGAGAGATGATCATGGTGCCAGGTCGGACAACAGGCGTCGAAACAGTCGAGGTTTTTTTCATAAATTCTCCCTCCAGCTAGAAATTCGTCGTACTGTTCCGTGCCCGGCAGAGGCGTAAGAATGTAAGCGGAGAGCGCTGCCGGACTGATCCTGCAAACTTCCGCGATATGACCCCTGACTGATTTTTCAGTATCATCTGGGAATCCCACAATGTTGGAGAAGTGGGAAGAAAATCCGTACTTTCCTGCCAACCTGACGATTTCCCCATACTGCTGGGGGTGATTCTGGTTCTTGCGGGCCTTGCGGAGTGTCTCTCGATCGAGTGATTCGACCCCGACATAGATTTGAAAACACCCAGCTCGACCTAAGAGCCCCATGAATTCTTCCTGCCGCGATACCTGTGTATCGCATTGACACATGAATGGCAGGTCCAGTTTTTCTTCAATCATCTGATTCAGCAAGGCTACTGCGTCGGCATATTTGTTGAAATTGTCAGATGTGAAGAGAATGAATCTGATCCCAGATTTTTTTGCGCGCCAGAGAGTTTCCATCGTTACTCCGATGTCCTGGCTTCTGATCTGCCTGCCCGCGATTTTTATCACGGAGCAGAAATTGCATGTGTATGGGCAACCGCGAGCAGGATAAACACCAAGCAGCGGCACAACATACCGCTTCATATCCTCACGAGATGGTGGGATCATGGCTGATGCTCGGAGTTCAGTTTGCCAGCGCTGCCCGACTCCGTATACTGGCTGGAGCTCGCCGCATATGGCGTCGTGGAGAATGGTGAGCCAAATCATTTCAGCTTCGGCTAGAGCAAATGACACACCGCGCCCCTGAAGCATACTGGTGTCACACGTCATAGGGTGTGGACCACCAATTACTACATGCCGGCAGCCATGTTTCAGAGCGTACGCGCCTAGGTCTAGCGCGCGATGGAATTGGTGTGATTGCACGCCAACCAGGGCGAGGAGTGTTGGCTCATCACCATGAAGGAGCTTGAGATAATCCAGATCAGTCTGCACGTATTCATCGATTGCGTATGTTTCGAGGAGGCAATCGCTGATCCGCTCCGGGGTCATAGTCCGCAAATGAGGTACTGTTGCATTCGGCATGAAACCTCGCCAAAAGCGCTGGACATAACCGTTCCAACGGTCGTTTTTATAACCATATTTACTCGGTTTTAGAACAACTACTCTCAATCGTTTCAGCATTCCGCCTCCTTTGGGCATGGATTGTACTGGTTTAAGATTCGCATAAAATAGGCCAGGTGGCAAATTGAAAAAATTTCCAGAGTTGGCTATACTGCTCGCAAGGAATTTCAAATTTCCGTATATAGGAGGAGTAAATGCTGTGTAAAGATGCTACCGGTATATTGAGATTTTTGACCAGGAATACAGCGGTGGTTCTGAAGGGGACTTACCGCCGAGTTGTTAGCGGTCTACCTCTGGCATTCAGCTTTAACGTTTCTGATCGCTGCCCTGTCGGGTGCGATTGCTATTGGCGCAGGCAGCCACGGGTGAAGGAAATGAGCGACAAGGATGTTTTTGCGTTTTTTTTGAGAATGCGAAGGCAAGGCTACCTCCATGTGAGCATGGTTGGCGGGGAGCCTTATGTCCGACCTAATCTTTTGAAGAAGCTAGCCGGGGCCATTCCCTGGAGTTGGCTCGTGATCTCTGGCACCACGCCTCTGCTTACTGGATTGCCAAACACCACTCACGTTGTTTCAATTGATGGGGGAGATTCCGCTACTCACGATAACGTGAGGAGGATGCAAGGACTCTATGATCGGATATTGAAAAATGTCGGACGAGCGCGCTCGTCCGGATATTTTCCGGTGATAATTCATTCGACGCTCAACGCAGTGAACTACCGTCAAGTGGGAAAGATCATGCAGACCTGGAGCAACAACGGACTCGCGGACGGGATCATGGTCAGCACCATGACTCCGATTCGTGGAGCAAAGGACCATGATTACCTTTTGTCACGCGAGCAAAGGGTTTGGATTGTCGACGAGTTGCTGGGACTGAAAAAGCAATGCGGAGATTTCCTGGTCGTCAGTTCCGAGCAGATTAAAAGGCTACACCCTGATCACACGATCAAAATGACACCCTCTGTTTGCGGGATGTCCACGCTGGTTGATTCGTTCGACGCCGCGGGCAACAGAATCAATCAATGCATCCTCTCCGAGAAAGCTGATTGCAAGCAGTGCGGGTGCATCTCTAGTGCCGTGTCAGACGATAGCGGGACCTCGTGGCTGAAGAGCCTGTCGGACTCTGTGTCTGCGATTGGCCAGACGATAAGCATTGGCTAGGGAACTTCGTGTAGCAGTGCTCTGTATTTCGAAATTTGGAATACGGAGCATTTTTTGTTGGCAAAAATTTATGAAATAAAAAAACTCGCACAGCACTTGTTCGTTGAGACTTTGAACAACTACTGTGCGAGATTCCGCAACATCGTTACCAGGAAAAGTCGGGATATTCTTTCGCCATTTCGCGCTGTTTTTCGATTAGGCTTTTCAGCGCGTCTGCGTCACACTTCTCACTGGCGCTGATGGCGACGACCAGAATGTGGATGCGCTCCGGAGTCAGGTTCTTTTTGAGCGCTGCAAATACTACTCTTCGATCTGGCCGGTCTTGTTTCCACTCGTCATCCGGGATGCGTTGGATGATCTGCTGATCGACCACGTCCCTCCATATGCTGTCGTCTGGCCATTGGGAAGAAAGCGTCCCCTCCAGAGCCGGAAGCACAAAACGTTCGAGAAACGGTCCTTGATAGCCGCTGAACAGCTCACGCGACCATCTAATAGCCCGACGGACTTCTTCGATGAAGCTAAACAGAGCTCTGGCCATTTCGATCTGGCCGATGGGGGAGACCTCTCGGAGTTGAGGTATTGTTTCCCCTGACAGGGTCAGGAGTTCTGTTTCAAGGCCGTTCGTCGTTTTCCGGACCTCCGAGAGATGCTTGAGCTGCTCGTTGGGATCAGACAGTTCGAGCCACGTCCTGTGACTCCATTCCAGCAGGTCATCGATCTTTTTGCGGTGCTCAAGAATTCTGGCACCCGCCTTTTCGATGGAACTTACTGCGGCATAGTACGCGTTTACAGCCTGGTTGAGATCAAGTATGCCGCACGACGCAATCGCTTGCAGCAGTCCCTCGTCAGGGACTGCTCCTATGCCCCTCGGTTCTTTGGCCAGTTTTTTCAATGCTTCCAAACTTTCTTCATTCGGTTGCGTTGTATTCATTTTTCCCCTCCTGACATGTTTTTCCAAATAACGAAACTACGAAACAGAGACCATTATAGCCGTTATAACACATTGGCGATAATGACCATAAAGACTAGCATAAATCGGGGTTGACGTCAATAGCTGTTGTTGATATAATAATCACAATTGAATAAGAAACCTCCCTTTTGTTAGGGAAATCACTTTTTAAGTCGATTTATTTGGGAAGAAATAAACCCTCTCTGTCTCGGTTTACCGAGACATCTCCCCCGAGGGGGGAGAAAAAAATGAAGGGGCAAACCATCCACGGGTTTCGGATGATCCGCCTCATCGGCGGACCAAAAGCCCACAAGGCTTATGGGTACCAAATAAACGAAGTAGGCGAGAACTGAAGGTTATGCCATCAGTTTTTGTTTAGGCTTATAGTTAATTTAACCCCCTCTTATTCCCCCCCTTGGTAAGGGGGGGGAGCATAAAATGTAGATGCCGACAATCAATCAACTCATCAGAAAAAAGCGCAAACCACTCAAGGCCAAATCCAAGAGCCCGGCCATGATGCGTGCTTTGAATTTGATCCATAACCGACCCGTACTCCTCAAATTCGGCAGCCCGTTCAAACGCGGGGTGTGTCTCAAAGTCACGACCACCACGCCGAGAAAACCAAACTCGGCTTTGCGGAAGATTGCGCGCGTGCGGTTGACGAATGGCATGGAGGTGACAGCTTACATCCCGGGAGTGGGGCACAATCTCCAAGAACACTCGGTCGTTATGATCCGCGGCGGACGCGTGAAGGATTTGCCTGGCGTGCGTTATCATATCGTCCGCGGAAAGCTGGATGCGGCAGGAGTCGAGAACCGCAAACGTGGCAGAAGTAAATACGGAGCAAAAAGACCGAAATAGGAATTAGTTAGTAGCTTATTAGCTGGTTAGGTTTCGTTCGGTGCCTAAGAAGCCAATGAGCTAAACAGCTAAACAGCTAAACCAATGCCCAGAAAAGCCAGATCATATAACAAGCACAAGATCGCTCCTGATCCGAAATACAATAACGTCAAGGTTGCGAAATTTATCAACCACATCATGGAGCGCGGCAAAAAAACAGTTGCTGAAAAGATTGTCTATGATGCTTTCAACTATATAAAAGAACAAATGAACGTTGAACCGCGTCAGATTTTTGATGCGGCCTTGAAAAATGTTAGCCCAGCGCTTGAGGTCAAAAGCCGCCGCATCGGTGGAGCGAATTACCAGGTACCTCTTGAAGTTATGGAGCCGAGAAAGACCACATTGGGAATGAGATGGCTGATTACCGCCGCGAGAGCCCAAAAGGGAAAGCCCATGCATTTGAAACTTGCCGAAGAAATCATGTCTGCCAACAAAAATGAGGGGGCAGCAATCAAAAAGAAAATCGATACGCATAAGATGGCTGAAGCCAACAGGGCTTTTGCGCATTTTGCGAGATTCCAGAGAAAATAGGGATTAGCTTGTAGCTTCTTAGCTTGTTAGGTTGCTTCTATCCTAAAAAGCTAAGAAGCTGATTAGCTAAAAAGCTGATACCATGCCCAGAGATATATCACTCGACCATACACGTAACATTGGAATAATCGCGCATATCGATGCGGGAAAGACTACTGTCACGGAAGGAATTCTTTACAATACCGGACTCAAGCACTCTATCGGTGCCGTGCACGAAGGTGAGACTACGACAGACTGGATGGAGCAGGAGCGCGAGCGCGGGATCACTATCACTGCCGCGGCTGTCACGTGTTTTTGGACCCCGAAATTTAATAAGCTCGCCGGGAAGAGCAAGCACAAGATCAACATCATCGATACACCGGGGCACGTAGATTTTACCGTTGAAGTGGAACGCTCGCTACGGGTGCTCGACGGCGCAGTTGTGGTGTTTGACGGCAAAATGGGCGTGGAACCTCAATCCGAGACTGTGTGGCGGCAAGCTGACAAATATCATGTGCCGCGCATGTGCTTCATCAACAAAATCAACCAGACTGGCGGGGATTTTTACAAGAGTCTTGACTCGATTCATAAACGGCTCTCATCTGACGCGATACCGATCCAGATTCCGATTGGTTTCGAAAAAGATGTAGTCGGTTTTGTAGATCTCGTGCAAATGAAAGGTTATACTTACCAAAACTTTACTGACAAAGAGTTCACTGTCATTGATGTACCCGCAGACCTGAAAAGCAAAGCCGTAGAGTACAGGCACCAGCTCCTCGAGAAAGTTGTCGAGTCTGATGACGCACTTCTGGAAAAATATCTTGCAGGAGCGGAAATTAGCCAAGAAGAATTTTTGAATGCTATCCGCAAAGCCACCCAAAGCGGCAAATTTTATCCGGTGCTGGGCGGGGACGGTCGTGGCATTATCGTGCAGAGCATTCTCGATTCAGTCACTAATTTTTTACCGAGTCCAACGGATCGAGGCGCGGTGCCTGGGACGGATTTTAACACGCAGCAAGAAATTCAGCGCCAGCCACTGGACACAGAACCGTTCGCGGCTTTGGCTTTCAAGATCGCCACTGATCCGTTTGTGGGAAAGCTTGCGTTCTTTCGCGTCTATTCCGGCACGCTCGCGGCAGGGTCGTATGTGCTCAACACGAGGTCTGGAAACAAAGAACGAGTTGGGCGAATCGTCCGCATGCACGCCAATCATCGTGAGGAAATAAAAGAGGTCTTTGCCGGAGATATTGCCGCTCTTGTTGGCCCCAAGGATACGTTTACGGGCGACACTCTGTCCGCAGATGACAAGCCCGTGGTGCTCGAATCAATTGTCTTTCCCGAGCCGGTCATTTCCCAGGCCATTGAGCCAAAAACCAAAGCCGACCAGGAGAAAATGGGTATCGCGCTCCAGAAGCTTGGTGAAGAAGACCCGACCTTTCATATCAAATCAAACGAAGAAACGGGCCAGACGATTATTTCCGGTATGGGTGAGCTGCATCTTGAAATCATCGTGGATCGGATGAAGCGGGAGTTCAAGGTGGAGGCGAATGTTGGCGCTCCACAAGTGGCTTACAAAGAAACGTTTCGGAAAACCGTGGAGGTTGAAGGCAAATATATCCGTCAGACTGGCGGGCGGGGGCAGTATGGACATGTGTGGCTTCGTTTGGAGCCGCTGGAACCAGGCAAAGGCCGTGAATTTGAGGACGAAGTTGTGGGTGGCACCATTCCGAAAGAGTACATTCCCGCAGTCGGCAAAGGTGTATTTGAAGCTGCTGACAACGGCGTGATCGCTGGTTATCCGGTGGTGGATTTCCGTGTCGCGCTTTATGACGGCAGTTTCCACGAGGTTGATTCCTCGGAAATCGCTTTCAAGATTGCTGGCTCCAAAGCTTTTCAGGAAGGAATGAAACGAGCAGGTCCCGTGATCCTTGAGCCGATTATGAAGATCGAAGTGATCACACCCGAGGAATTTATGGGAGACGTCATGGGCGATATTTCTGCCAAGCGCGGCGAGATCAAACAAATGTCAGATCGCGGGAAGCTGAAAGTTATTGACGCGCACGTGCCGCTCGCGTCCATGTTTGGTTATGCGACAACCATCCGCAGCATGTCTCAAGGGCAAGCGTCTTATACCATGGAATTTTCGCATTATGCTGAAGTGCCGAAGAATGTGGCTGAAAAGATTATTGGTGAAGGCGTGAAGATCCGTGTGGGACAGGTGGGATAAAAGCGGTAAGTAGTAAGTAGTAAGTAGTAAGTAATTATGCAGTTAAAAAACCTGGTCAATATATTAAAATTCGGGGGGCGGTTTA
>JAHFJD010000060.1 GCA_023246055.1 Candidatus Doudnabacteria bacterium | reverse complement strand
AAATTCAAGATAAAGAATACGCGCAAGAACAGGACGAGTGGGTGATTTTGTTAAAGGGCAAAGCGACGCTTAATCTGGCGGGCGATATACATGAATTAAATGAAGGCGATTATTTATTTATCTCCGCCAAGCAAAAACACAAAATTGTAAAAACAGAATTGGGAACCGTGTGGTTGGCGGTGCATATTTTTTAGGGGCATTTTAACAAGCATATAGTGCCAGGCACCGATGCGGGTTAACATACTGTCAGAACGGTGGACAAGCCTGATTCAATGTTTTCTAAACTTGACAAAAAAATGGGTTACTCTAAAAATAAAAAAATATTGATATTCTATAAGACCAAGCGTTTTTCGAAATGCAACACCTGTTTTTTTCTTCTTGTCTCTCTTTTGCTTTTAAATTCCTGCGGCAGCAGTTCTTCATCACCGTCGCCTTCACCTTCACCGTCACCGTCGCCGCCTCCCATTATGAGCTGTACAAGCTCAGAAAGAAGGATTTTTGTTACTAACAGTAGCGGGCAAGAGATCTGGGTGGGAGTCACAGCCGGCACAATATCTTGCTTGTCCGATAATGATTGCCCGACGCTTGCTTCGGGATCGTGCGTCGGGGCTAATTCCGGTGCGGGTGTCGCAGGTTCTTGCGGCTGTTCCGGTGCCAACAGCATGTGCGGTTCAATAGCGCAGTGCAATAGTAGCAATAAACTTTGCTACTGGAATCTCCCCTCTTTAACCAAGGCTCAAATCAATTTAGCTTCAGGAACTAAAACCAGCATCTGCTTTCCTGCTCCGCCCACCGGCCAAAATATTCAATGGAGCGGGAATATTTTTGCCCGGACCGGTTGCGATAGCAAAGGACAGAATTGCACAACAGGAGACTGCGGCGCTAATTCCAATGGCATTTGCCCTACTGGTACAGGCGGCAATCCCCCCACCACCCTCTTTGAATTCACTTTGAGCAATCAATTGACCTTTACAAGTGCGACACAAAAAGATTTTTACGACATTAGCATTATCAACGGAATCAATGTAGGGCTTTCGGGAGGGCCGGTGGAGGGGACTTTTGTGGCAAGCAGCGGAGATCCTTATTCTTGTGAAACCCCCGGTAACACAACAGCCAGTGGAAAGCTTTCCGCCTGTTCATGGACTGTCACTCCTACCGTCAGTGGAACCAACTATGCCACCATATTGCGCGATATCACACCGACTTCATTTAAGGGAACTACTTGTCCGAGCGGAGGGGCCCCTAATTCATTGGGATACTGCACTTGCACGGCCGATTCTGATTGTTCCTCTCAAAACCTGGTCTGTGGATTGGCATTGAACGCTTCTTCTAGCAAATATACCCAAGTCTGCGGGACTTTTGCCGCTTGGTGGACTGCAGATCAGATTTGTGGTTCTTCAATCAGCACGAGCACTCCGTTCGGCTCGCCCCTCAATTGTACCAGCACCATCACTAACAGCGACAACACACTCAGCACTTACACCAACTTGTTCCTCTGCACCAAACCTTCCAGCGCTAACAACCCTGAGCAATCTCAATCATGTTATACTAATAAAGCTGTGTCCGATTGTTGCGGTTGCGCCACCAGCGCTTCCAATTCACTCAGCGTCAATTGGCCTTCTGCTTTTAACCCGTCATTCGGCGGCAACGATAACGGCTGTTACAGCAACAACACTCAATGGGCCAGCATTGCGCAGCCTTGGCTTGTTCATCTTAAACTAGCCTGTCCCACCGCATATACCTATCCCTTCGATGATGCCACAAGCACTTTCACTTGCAAAGGCTCCACAGCGGTTGGGGCACCAGATTACAATTTAACTTTTTTACCAATTCATTAATGCTCTGGAAAGACACAGGGTACCTGTTAGCCAATGTCAAATAAAAAAGCCCCGATGGTTTCCCAACGGGGCTTTTAAAACTAGATCCTTCGCTTTCCTTCGGAAAACTCAGGATAAGTGGTTGTAGCGCGGGCGGCTGTTTGCACAACCGCCCGCTAACAACCACTAAATTAAATCCGGCATCGACCTACTCTCCCACCTCGTAGACGAGGGAGTACCATCGGCCCTAGAGAGCTTAACTTCCGAGTTCGGAATGGGATCGGGTGTTGCCCCTCTGGTATAGACACCGGAAACTTTGAAAAGATCGAAAAAATAAATCGTCATCCAACATCGAACTGGGCCTAATCTTAACTGCCGTACAAGACGGCAGAAAAAATATTAGGTCAAGTCAATAGACCGATTAGTACGGGTTAGCTCAACGCCTTACAGCGCTTACACATCCCGCCTATCAAACTCGTCATCTTCGAGTGGTCTTAAAGGGAAACCTAATCTTGGGGCATGCTTCCCGCTTAGATGCTTTCAGCGGTTATCACTACCGCACATGGCTACCCAGCGCTTACCGTTGGCACGATAACTGGTACACCAGAGGTGCGTCCATTCAGGTCCTCTCGTACTATGAACAGCTCCCCTCAAGTTTCCTACGCCCACGGCAGATAGGGACCGACCTGTCTCACGCATGATAAACCCATTTGTTTCCAAATGGCATGGACTATACCACCATCCTCATTTTAGCTTATGAGGCGATTGGCGTTTTAGCAGTCCCGCATTTTGTTGCAAAGTGCGGAACCACTCCCTTCCCTTAAGGAAGAAGTCTCTACGGGGGTAAGAAAATGATTTACCTTTAAATAACTCTCAACCAGAAAAGCCTTGTTCGTCCTCTTTTTGGAGTAATTTAAATCTTGAAATCGATCGACTTCATAACACAACTCCAAAAATTTCTTCGGAGTTTTATAAGTCGGTAATCGTTCCAGAATCTTGAGTGCTAGGCCAATATGTTCCCTTTTGAGACGAACATACGGTTGAAGCATTTTCAGGATTCTTTCAACTTCAGCCGGATCTACGATTGTATAATCACTGATTCCTGTTTTGCGATGGCGAATAAAACCTGCCTTTAAACAATTTTTAAGCCAGACCAAAATTTCTTGATGATCTGATTTTTGATAAAAAGCCAAGTTAGAACGTATCTGATATCCAAACACATAATCCTTGCGTTTTGTGATTTGGAAAAAAATACTTCCATCACCGTCCAAAAAACCAGCAATATAAGCCAAAATCGTTGGACCCATCATTTTCCACCTTCCCTCGGTATTACCCTCTCATTCAGGTCGAATGATGAGGAGGGTTTCACCGAAATGAGCCAATTTTATTTTTTCGTGGGATTACTCCCACGGACCGCAGTGAGATTTCTCTACGGTCTGAACCCAGCTCACGTACCACTTTAATCGGCGAACAGCCGAACCCTTGGGACCACACTCTTACTCCTGTCTCCAGGAGAGTCAGACTATACCTTCATCCCACACTTTCTTGAAAGTGCGGGAGCCAGCGTTTGATAACAATCGTAGATTTATTCCATTGGGAATAGTGATTGCTATCTCTCCCACACTTTTACGAAAGTGCAGGATCAGTCGTTGCGGGGTCATTAAGATGTTGGAGGTCTTGTACAAAACGTTTTCTACGACTTCTCGATGCTATATTGTATTTACCAATCCTATCCGCTAACAGAGCAACTTTAAAGAGTTGTTCTTTGCTGCGGACCGGCAATAAATACAGCAATTCAAGAGCCGTCTTGATTTGGATTTTTTTGACTTTGGCGTAGGGAGCCAACATCGGCAATAAGTCTTTCAACCTTTGTTGGTCTTTAATCACCAACTCACTGCCATGCCGCGAACTTGAAATATATCCTGCCTGAAGTTTGCCTCGAATCCATTTAAGGATTGCCTTTCCTTTATCATGTTGTGAGAATTTAAGAACCACACGAACACGATAGTGCCACTTCAATTCAGAATGAGATTCAATACTCGCAAAAACACTCCCATCTCCGTCAAGAAATCCGGCAATATACGCTTTGTCCTCTTTGATCATCTTAAGACTTCCCACAGGATTGGCCTTCGATACCCAAAGGGTGATCGTTAGGCTTTCCCTGTTATGAGCTAGTTTTTACCATACCGTTACCGGTATGGGAAGTTGTATAAAACAGCTTCAGCCCCAGGATGTGATGAGCCGACATCGAGGTGCCAAACCGCTTCGTCGATATGAACTCTTGGAAGCGATCAGCCTGTTCAATTTTGTCTTATCTTTCGATAAGTATAGACTATCTCTTCATCCCGCACTTTTGTGAAAGTGCGGGAGTATGGCATTTTGCCTGTTTCATAAATTTGTCGGACCTTTCCGACAGGAAAACAAGCCCGGAGCACACGCGCTCCAAGTCGTTACGGGGCTGAAAAAATTTTATACTCCATGGAAGGAATAATATGCGGTTTGACAATTTCAACGAGGCGCTTTGTTTGCAACACATCAAAACTGAAAATAGGATATTTCTTTTTCTTGATTTTGATTTTTGGCTTCAAGCTAAAGTTGACTTCCAATGCTTTTGCCAAGCGCTGCACATCCTCGTCTTGATAAGTTGGAAGATAAATTTCAACTACTTTATCCCGATGATATAGATTGCCATCATCCATATACCAAACCGCCAAACTCTGTGGAGATTTGAGTAGAGACTGAATGTTGACGGGAATAATTTTATGGTTCCCGTCGTAAAACAATTTTCTCAATTTCCCCAGATAGGGGGTGGAATGGGTTTGACAACGATAATAAAAATAAGTCCGTTTCCAAACCGGGTTGAACCGTTCCAGATATTTGGGTGGGGCTTGCATGAAGTTTTTCAAAACCTCATATTTCCACTCCAGATAGATTTTCTGTTTGGCTGAATGCTCCAAACGCAAACGCGCATTGTGCTT
>JAHFJD010000059.1 GCA_023246055.1 Candidatus Doudnabacteria bacterium | reverse complement strand
ATTGTGAACCAAGACACAGCGGTGTTTACTCAAGTACCCGGGGTGGGTCGCAAAACCGCAGAGCGGCTGATCTTGGAGCTCAAGGAAAAGGTCGCAGAGGAAATCCCTTCCGGAGCAGCAGGTGCCGTTCATTCTGATGTAATTGATGTGCTCATGGCCCTTGGGTATTCCCGGACCGAGGCGCGAGGAGCTTTGGCCGCCGTGCCAGGCGAAGTGCAGGATTCGGAAGAGCGGATTCGGTATGCGCTAAGAGCTTTGGCGAAACAATGATACTACGAAATTACGAATTTCTACGAAAGTACGAAAGCTATTTTTCGTATGTTCGTATCGTTTCGTAATTTCGTAGTAATAATATGCTAGATTTATTCCGTAAAATTCTCGGTCAGAGAGTGCTAAACTATTATCACCTCGTTTGCGCAATCCTAGCCAATATTGTGTATGGTTTTCCGTCCAGGAAATTGCGGGTGATTGGCGTGACCGGTACAGATGGCAAAACCACGACCGTGAATATGATTGCTAGTGTGCTACGTACCGCCGGATTTAAAACCGCCCACCTTTCGACAGTGGATGCGCAAATCGGCGAGAAAATTTATGATACCGGCCTGCATACCACCACCCCAAGTTCTTTTTTGCTGCAAAAATTAATGCGCCGCGCTGTCATCGCCGGTTCGAAATACTTTGTTTTGGAGGTCACGTCGCATGCCCTCGATCAACATCGCACGTGGGGCATCAGATTTGAAACCGCAGTTCTCACGAATGTCAGCCATGAGCATCTCGATTACCACAAAGACCTACAAAGTTATATGGCAGCGAAAGCACGATTGTTTCAGAACGTGGAATATCGGATATTGAATATGGATGATCAGAGTTTTGAATTTTTTTCGACCCTCACCCCAACCCTCTCCCGAACAGGGAGAGGGGGCGTGCTTACTTATGGACTTAGTAAAGCATCTGAGGTCTGGGCAGATAATATTCTAGAAAGCTTGACACAAACCAAATTTACCGCGCATTTTTTGGATGAGCATATGCTTGTGACATTAAATTTTCCCGGCAAATTCAATGTCTACAATGCCTTGGCCGCGGTTGCGGTCGGAAGGATTTATAACGTACTTCCAAATGCTATGGTAACAGGGCTCGAAAAAGTAAAAGGCATACCGGGAAGGATGGAATTCCTCACCCCTCCCTCATTCCCCGCCCGAACGCCACAGGCGGGCGGGCCTCCCCCTCAAGGGGAGGGAAGAATACCGGTGCTGGTGGATTTTGCGCATACTCCAAACGCAATCGAAAAGTTGATGGAATTTTTACGGCCCAAAATCGCTGGGCAGATTATTCACGTCTTTGGTTCTGCCGGAGAGCGTGATGCTTCCAAGCGGCCTCTCATGGGTGAGGCGGCAGATAGATACGCGGACATTATCATTCTCACGCGGGAAGATAATCGCCGGGAGAATGTTGAAGATATTTGTGAGGAAATCGCAAAAGGGATTAAGGGGAAAAAAAGAGGGGAGGAATACTATATAATTGCGGATAGACGGGAGGCGATTAAAAAAGGATTGGAATTGGCCGGGCAAAATGATCTGGTGGTCATAACCGGCAAAGGTCACGAGCAGAGTCTCAATATTGATGGCCAAGAAACGCCGTGGGATGATCGGAAAGTAGCTAGGGAAGCGATAGGCGGTAAGCAGTAAGCTATGGAACTGTTTATTGATACAACAGAATATGGCCATATCAAACTCCGACTCCAGGATGGACACCGGGTCATAGGAAAATCGGAAAAGAAGACTGAAAAAATCTCCGAATCATTGGTGCAGGAGATTGAAAAGTTATTCCGTCGAGAGAAGATGACATTTCGGGATTTGAAAAAAGTATCGGTCAATCCCGGCCCGGGGAAGTTCTCTTCGACCCGCACTGGGGTAGCCACAGCCAATGCTCTAAATTTTGCTCTGGGGCTTGATCTCGTGGTTCTGCCGAAATACGATAAGGAACCGAATATCACCCGCCCATCCGCCAAAGACGGATCAGTCAGGCAAGCAAAGCCTAAAATAGTAGTAAGTAGTAAGCAGTAAGCTTATGGCGGTAATAGAAGTACAAAATTTGAAAAAAACCTACGGCAAGATTGAAGCTGTGAAAGCCGTCAGTTTTGAGGTCAAAGAAGGAGAAATTTTCGGGGTGCTGGGTCCGAATGGCGCCGGCAAAACCACGATATTGGAAATGTTAGAGGGACTGCGACGCCCGGACTCGGGGCAGATCAACATCTTTGGACAAAATTTGGCAAAAAATCTCCTATCCCTGCGCAATCGCTGCGGGATCGTGCTGCAGCATTCCGGATATTTTGAATATTTAACTATCAGAGAAGCCCTCGGGTTATTTGCTTCATTTTACGAGCACACTGTAGCCATTGCGGACTTGGCAGAAAAATTTCAGCTCGAGCCGTTTCTGCATCGGACCTACCGCGAACTCTCTGGCGGCCAGCGGCAAAGATTTGTCCTCGCCGCCGCTCTCCTGCACCAACCGGATTTATTGATTTTGGATGAACCAACAATCGGCCTCGATCCGGGAGTGCGGCAGAGACTTTGGGATACGCTAATGGATTTACGTCGAGACGGTCTAACCATGCTGCTCACCACTCACTATATGGAAGAGGCGCAAATCCTCGCTGATCGCGTGGCCATCCTTGATGATGGCCGGATCGTGGCTTGCGATCGGCCGGTGAGACTCGTCAATTCTCTCGGGGTAGTGTCCCGCTTGCAGTTTATGATCTCAAAGCCGGTAAACGTTACGGAACTGGAAAATCTCCCTGGAGTGATAATGGCGCGGCGCGATCGCTACACCTATGACCTCGAGACTAACACCCCGGAAATCACTCTGCGCGAGCTCCTCGATTGGGAGAAACACTACAGCGGTAAAATTTTCAATCTCCAAGTCAAACAGGCCACGCTCGAGGACGTGTTTTTGAAGCTGACCGGCCATTCTCTCAAAGAAAGGCGCAGAACATGACAGCTCTCACCACGGTTTTTCTGAAAATTTTTTTTCGCAACAGACGCGCCATGTTCTTTGTGATTTTTTTGCCGGCAGCGCTGTTTTTGATCCTGGCTCTGTTGCGTTTTGAACAAGTCTTCCGTCTCAATGTCGGGCAGAATTACACAGATTTTTTGCTTCCCGGAATAGTGGCTTTTGCCGTCATGCAGATGGGTATCTATACTGTGGCCTATTCCCTCATTGATTTTCACAAACAAATGGTCCTCAAGCGGCTTGCGGTCACACCACTTACCTCTGGTCAGTTTTTACTCTCTCAATCTCTGGCCCGATTTATCATCGCCCTAATCCAGACTAGCCTTCTGTTGCTCCTCGCTCTGACTATCTTTCAAACGGGCTTCTCGTGGCAGATTGTTTTTACCCCCTTGATCATTCTGGTTTGCACCATCATATTTTTAAATTTTGGTTCCATCATCGCATCCATAGCGCGCGATTATGAAGAAGCCGCCCCTTATACCGCGGTCGTGGGTCTATCCATGAGTTTCTTGGGAGATGTTTTTTTCCCGCTTGCCAACCTGCCGCAGTGGCTGCAAAATTTTGCGACCGCCCTGCCCATGAAACCGTTTGTGGGACTGCTGCGGTACAGTTTCTTTGGCATGGGCAAGGGGCAACTGCTCCCAAATCTGCTGATTCTCCTATGTTGGCTCGTCGCGAGCACCCTCGGCGCCAAAATAATTTTTGCCAAGAAAGCTTATCGGTAGGTATAATAAGGATATGATTTCATTTGATGATTTTAACAAACTGGAAATTAAAATCGGCAAGATTGAAGGGGCGGAACGGATCGAAGGATCAGACAAGCTCCTCAAGCTACAGGTTGATTTGGGCTCGGAGATGAGACAAATTGTGGCCGGCATCGGGCGGTTTCACGCTCCCGAGGATATTATCGGGCATGAGATTGCAGTGCTTGCTAACCTCGAGCATCGCACCATCCTGGGCCTCGAGTCGCAAGGCATGCTGCTCGCGGCTGACACCGAAGAAGGCCCGGTTCTGCTGCGTCCTGACAAAGAAGTTCCTCCAGGCTCTCGGATCACATAAACCTATCATTTTGAGATCTGCATTTGAACGATACAAAACCATGAAAATCAATAAGCGCCAGGTAGCATTTTTGATTCTCGTATTTGCAATAATGACCGCCGGGATCTTTTCGGTCTTATACTTTGGCCATTTTCAACCCCCCTCCAGCCCCTCCCTGGCCCTGGCTGACGGCACCAAGCTACGCCTCTCCTATACTGATGATAACGAAGGCGAAGATTTGCTCATCAACGCTGACCGGCAGTATTATGAAGGACTCAATGAGGCGGAGATCTATTTCGCGGTTACTGAACGTGAGGCGCGGGCAGAAGAGGTGGCTTTGCAGTTCTGGTTTGATGATGCCACGGCTTATGTGCATTCTGTGGAGCAGTATGTGAGCGCGCAGAACTGGCAGAAAATACCACTCTCTGATGAACTAATCTCCCCGGAAACCAGCTCTCCTGAAGCGTTTGCCAAACGCAAGCTCGTCCCCGAGAGCATGACCCAGCGCGGGTCGTTTCAGTTTGCCATGCGGGGCCAGACTGCATTTTTCCGGGCCAGAGTGAGTTTTCCGCCGGGCACGGCTGGGGAGTTTTTCCTCGAGTCCTTTGGCGCTTCAGGGACTTATGGTCTTCTCGATCCCTGGTACTCCACCTCCTGGCTCTATCGCAAGAAGATCAGCATTGACCCTGCCAAAGTCGGCTCTGGGGGAGTCACCAATTTCCCAGTGCTGTTCTCCAAAACTGATCTGGATCTGCGCT
>JAHFJD010000038.1 GCA_023246055.1 Candidatus Doudnabacteria bacterium | reverse complement strand
GGCTATGGCGGGGAAGAACAGCCAAATAGACCATCTTCCACTCCAGGAGTGAAGTTTAGATAGATAATGTGTGTGTGATGTAATAAAATCTTTACAAAAAAGAGTAAATCTGTAATAATATTATTACAGATAATAACTATAAGCGCCATGAAAAAAAAACGCCTGATATATTACGAAATCAGCAAATATCTGCGGCATAAAAACGCGCTGGTAATCACCGGCCTGCGGCAAGTGGGAAAGACCACTTTGTTGCGGCAAATTTTTGAGGATTTGGGATCCGTGCCCAAATTGTGGTTTGATTTTGAAAACCCTCTGGAACAAAGGGTCTTTGAGGAGCGGGACTACCGGAACATTTTTGAAAAGCTGGCATCTGACGCGGGCTCCCGCGCGCAGCCTCCTGTGGTCTTCATTGATGAAATCCAAAATTTTCCGCCAGTCACCAAGGTTATCAAGTATCTGCTCGATCATTATGGGGTAAAATTTATTGTGACCGGCTCGTCCAGCTATTACTTAAGGAATTTATTTCCGGAGAGTCTTTCGGGAAGGAAGTTTTTGTTTGAATTGCCGCCGTTCAGCTTCAGAGAGTATTTATATTTCAAAGATAAACTGGAGCCGGAAACCGCCAGAAAACGCAGTTTGAACGATTGCTTAAAATCTAAAAATTTAATGGATTTTGAGCGCCGCCGCCTGGCCTATGAAGATTTTTTACGCTTTGGCGGTTTCCCCGGCGTGGTAACAGCGAAGCACATCCGGGAAAAACAGCTCGCGCTCAAGAACATTCTGACTTCATTTTTTGAAAAGGATATAAAATTACTGTCAGACTACAAAGACATACGGGAGCTGCGAGATCTCATCCTTTTGCTGGTGCCTCGCGTGGGCAGTCAGCTGGAAATTTCCAAGCTGGCCAGCGAGCTGGGCGTTGACCGGCCGAAGATTTACAGCTATTTGGAGTTTTTGCAGGGTACTTTTTTTATTCGGCTATTGCCTAAATATTCTAAAAGTATTGACCGCAGCGTGGCGGGGGGGCGAAAAATTTATTTTGCCGACACCGGCCTTTTAAATACTTTAGGCCCAGTCAACGAGGCGCAGCTCTTTGAGAATGCCGCTGTCAATCAGCTGGCTGACTATGGCAGCCTACAATTTTATAATTTAAGAAATACCGCGGAAATTGACGCGATTGTTGACAAAAAAACAGCTTTTGAAATAAAACTCACCGGCACTCTGGCAGATGTAAAGCGGGTGCGCAAATTGGCACGCAAATTAAACTTGAAACAAGCCTCAGTGCTAAGCAAAAATTTTAAGGATATCCCCGGCGTATCTTATCCTATGTTTTTGTAGCCGTTTCTCCGCGGCCTGGATCGCCACGGAATACAAGAATCAAAGTTCACCGAACAGCTTTTATAGTTATGGCGGAGAAGAAGTCTCAAGCCGCTCATCTGGAACAGCTGGAGTAAAGTTTAGATAGAGACGAAATTTATATTACACTTATAGACCTCGCACTATGAAATAGCAATGGCTTTATTCCCTGACCTTGGCCGGGGTCTCCCGAAAACGTAATCGCTTTTGGGGTAGGCTTGATGGGGAAGGCTGGGAAGGGTGATTATAGTGGGATTGGAAGTGTGATATCTATACCTGCTGCAGAGCAAGCAGGATAGTAAAATTTGACTTAATTTAAGGTATCATGATACTATATATTGTATGAAATTTAAGAGAAAACAAAGCATTTTAAGCTCTATTACTCCAAAAAGAATTTTAGTGGTTTATGGACCGCGGCGCGTCGGTAAGACGACTATGCTTAATAGCTATGTAAAGACTCAAACGGAGAAGAGAGTTTATTTCTCAACCGGTGATGATATTGTGCTGCGAAAACTAATTCAATCCGAAAAACTAAAAGAAATTCTGGATTTTGCCCGGCCTTTTGATCTTATTGCCATAGATGAAGCCCAATATATCCCATCGATAGGGCTTGGCGCCAAAATGATGGTTGATGCTTTCCCTGAAAAAAAGATCATTTTGACCGGCTCTTCGTCCTTGAGCCTCTCCAACGAAATAGGCGAACCATTGACCGGCCGTCATTTTACCCTGACCCTTTTGCCTATTGCCCAGTCTGAAATGCAGGCCAGCCGTTTTGAACTGGAAAACGAGCTGGAGAATTTCTTAATCTACGGGACGTATCCGGAAGTTTTAAACGAGCCGAGCACCGCGCGCAAAGCGAAAATATTAAGCGAGTTGGTTTCGTCATATCTTTTCAAAGACGCTTTGGCTCTGGAAGCGGTGCGTTCTCCGGATACCCTGCTGGATGTTGCCAAAGCCCTGGCTTTTCAGGTTGGCAGCGAAGTATCCATAAATGAAATTGCCCGCACTGCCAAAACCGATGCCAAAACCGCGGCTCGCTATCTCGATCTTTTGGAAAAGATGTTTATTATACGGAGAGTCAGAGGATTTTCGCGAAATCTGCGCAACGAAATCTCAAAAAAAGCCAAATATTACTTTTTGGACAATGGTATTCGCAACGCGACCATCTCTCAATTCAATGCCCTGTCTTTTCGCAATGATATCGGCGCGCTGTGGGAGAATTTTATTTTTATGGAGTTAACGAAAAAAAGCGGCATAGAGGAGAGAAGGGACAATTATTATTTCTGGCGCACGCATTTGGGCCAAGAAATAGATATTATCAAGGAATCTGACGGCAAAATTTCCGCCATTGAATGCAAATGGTCAAAAAAAAATGCCGATGCTCCGGAGGTTTTTAAACAAGCTTATCCTGGCTCAACTTTTGAAGTGGCGCATCGGGATAATTACCTGGACTTTTTGCTTTAATTTGTTCATTCCGCGGCCTGGATCGCCACGGAGCACAACAACCAATCCAATCCCAGCTCATTCTCCGGCATGGGGCAGAGGAGCTGGTAGCCAGGCCGTCTGTAGCTCCAGGAGTGAAATTCCGTTAGAGCCTGTTTAATAACTTCAGATTTGGCTAAAATGTCAGAATTTAGGCTGCAAACTTTTCAAAAGGCTCATCGATGCTCTGGCATCGCTTCCGCTTTTTTCAAAGTTTTCGCTCAAAATTCTGAACATTTTATCTCAAAAGCAAGTTTTTCAACAGGCTCTTACACTTATAGACCTCGCACTATGAAATAGCAATGGCTTTATTCCCTGACCTTGGCCGGGGTCTCCCGAAAACGTAATCGCTTTTGGGGTAGGCTTGATGGGGAAGGCTGGGAAGGGTGATTATAGTGGGATTGGAAATGTGATATCTATACCTGCTGCAGAGCAAGCAGGATAGTAAAATGGGGCTTAAACGAGAATCACGGGAGCAAGGGGTACAAAGGGAGGCGGAGATGGAATGGGAGCAAGGGGTGAGGTGGGGAGAAAAGTCATGATGGGAGAAAAGGGGTACAATGGGATAAAGGAGACCCTCCCTTTCCACCCTTGCCTGACCCCTTTCTTCCCTTTAATCCCCTTACCCCCTTTTCATATGCTCAACCGAAAACCAGAAGGCTATAAAGATCTCTTGGCTTATCAAAAAGCCGCCGAGCTCCAGGAACTCACCCTCAAACTCACCGCCCTCTTCCCCGCCAAATTTAACTGGCTCAAAGAGCAGATGGACAAATCCGGACGAAGCGGCACGAAAAATATCATCGAAGGCTGGAAACGCAATACCACTCCGGAGTATTTCACCTTTCTCGGCTACAGCATCGCCGCCATTGAAGAGCTCAAGGACGATTGCGCGGACATCGCCAAAGGCCTGTATCCACCCCTTTTTCCCTTTAAGCCCTTTACTGAAACGGAATTAACCGGTCTCCGGTTCTACCCCCTTGACCCCTCCCTTCCGCCAGCCGTCCATCTCTATCTGCGCGCCAAAGAGGTGCTGATGCTCCTTCACAAACTCCAGCAGTCCCTTGACCAGAAGATGGACAGAGAATTGACGAAACCCGGATCAGACCGCGCTCGCCGCAGAATCAGCCAATTCCAAAATGAAAATCAAAAAATCTTAAATGATATAGAAACCATGGGCTTGGTGCGTCTGGAAGACGGCCGGTTTGTAACCAAAACAGAACTGGAAAAACTGCAGAAACAGGAAAAAGGGATTAGCGGGGGAGGTTAATGTTAACTGCTCTAATTGTATGGCATTTTATCTATTTGCTCCACCAATATTGCGTATGACCCGATTAAACAGGACACAGCAAAGGAGAAAAGGGGTACAAAGGGAGGCGGAGAATGGTTTCACGCTCATAGAGCTCCTGGTCGTAATCGCCATTATCGGGATTTTGGCGAGTATTGTATTTACAGCCACAAAAACTGTTCGAGTAAAGGCAAGAGATGCCAGGCGGATTGCTGATTTGAGACAAATGGCAAACGCCCTAGAGCTTTATTCCTTTGCGCATGATAATTATCCACCTGACGCCCCCGCCGCCTGCGACACTTCTAAGGGAACTTCCAACTGGGTAATTGGTGTTTGGGACTGCGCCCAGCCGACAGGTAACTATTGGGATGCCGCTTGGCTGGCCCAACTAGATAGTGACCTTATAGCGCGATTGGCTGTAGATCCGTTGAATAAAGACGAATACTATTATATGTACGAACCCGTGAGTGTAGGACAATATCAATTCGGTGTTTTATGTCCATCAAACATTTGCGCTTATATCCTTTCAGCAAAATTGGAAGACTCCGGATCTAAATACGCTAACCCAGAATGCAACCAATGCCATCCGGATCATAATTATTGCGTATCGGGTGGTGGTGCGCTGTTAAACACATCCTGCTAAATGTGTCATCTTTTGCTTCTTTTCTTTTCCTTTCGCTTGACAAAAAATTTCTCCAGAGTATTATAGATTTATGGACAATACGGTGGAATGGTAAGCCATTGATTTGGCCCTTTTTGTTTGTTGCAAAAAGGGGTATTTTTGTGTGTACCCAAGGTCTAAAATCTTTTGAATATTCGTTAAACTTAGCTAAAAAACGTGTCTACCAAAAAATCTCTGGCCAAAAATTTGCCCCAGAACATGCCTATCAGAAAAAGCATGGCTGCCAAACGCAAGTTTTTCACAAGCGCTCCGGAAGCCATGGACCTGCCAAATCTCATAGAAATGCAGATCCAGTCCTATCGCTGGTTTTTTGAGCACGGGCTTTCAGAACTCTTTGCCGAGGTTAGCCCGGTTAAAGATTTTACGGGCAAGAACCTAGAGCTGCATTTTGGACAATATTTCCTGGATAAGCCAAAATTCACCGAACTCGTGGCCAAAGAAAGAAACACGACCTTTGAGGCCCCTCTCTATGTGCAGGTGAAACTAGTCAACCGGCCAAAAAACAAAACCAAAACCCAGGATGTATATTTGGGTGATTTTCCGCTTATGACCAACCGGGGAACGTTTGTGATCAATGGCGTGGAGCGGGTCGTGGTCTCCCAGCTCATCAAATCCCCTGGCGTGTTTTTTAGCGCGGCTTACAGCCGCGGACGAAATTATTACGGGGCAAAAATTATTCCCAACCGAGGGGCGTGGCTTGAGTTGGATACGGATTCAAATGGGGTCATCGGCGTGAAAATTGACCGCAAACGGCGTATCCCAATCTCGGCGCTGCTCCGGGTATTTGGGCTTAGCGACAACGAAGATATTCTGGCCGCTTTTGCGGATGTGGACACCAACCCGGACATGAAATACATTACCGAAACCTTGGAGAGAGACCCCTCAAAAAACCCAGACGAGGGCTTTAAAGAAGTTTACAAAAGAATCCGTCCTGGAGATCTCGCGACCGTGGATAACGCCCGATCCTTGATTGAAGCCATGTTTTTCAACTTTGACCGGTACGACCTCTCCCAAGTAGGACGATACAAATTCAATCAGCGACTCAAAGTGGACGGCAGGGAAGAACGGATTCTCACGCGCGATGACCTCGTGGCCGTGATCCGGGAACTCGTGAGGCTCAACAACTCGCAAGAACCGCCCGACGATATTGATCACCTCGCCAATCGTCGCGTCCGCGCGGTCGGGGAACTCATCCAGAGCAAATTCCGGGTGGGACTGCAGCGCATGTCGCGGATCGCCAAGGATCGCATGAGCCTTGCCGACCTTGATACCGTGACCCCGGCGCAATTGATTCACGTGCGGCCGATCGTTGCTGTGATGCAAGAATTTTTCTCTTCCTCCCAGCTCTCGCAGTTCATGGATCAAACCAACCCCCTCGCGGAACTCGAACATAAACGGCGACTCTCGGCCATGGGGCCTGGAGGACTGTCGCGCGAACGGGCTGGATTTGAGGTGCGAGACGTACATCGTTCGCACTACGGCAGGCTTTGCCCGATCACCACGCCCGAAGGCCCAAACATCGGGCTCGTCGCCCATCTCGCTTCGTATGCCCGGGTTAACGAATTTGGTTTTATTGAAACCCCATACCGGAAAGTCATCAAAGAGGAGGGGCGCGTGAGAGTGAGCAAAGATATCGAATACCTTGATGCGTACAAAGAAAGCCGGTACATTATCGCCCAAGCCAATACCCAAGTTGACGAACAAGGTTATCTTGACGATCGGCGAGTTTCCGTCCGGATCCACGGAGAACCATCCATGGCTCCGATCTCCGAAATAGATTATATGGATGTGTCGCCGAAACAAATCGTATCGATTACCACATCCCTCATCCCCTTTCTCGAACACGACGATGCCAACCGCGCGCTCATGGGATCCAACATGCAGAGGCAGGCAGTGCCCTGCATCCGTCCGGACGCGCCGGTGGTGGGCACGGGCGTGGAGGAGAAAGCTGCGTTTGATTCGGGTCAAGTGGTGATCTGCGAGGAATCTGGCATCGTGCACTCAGTCACTGGAGACCGAATCATTGTGGCAGAGGACAGCGGAACCAAACGCGAATATGGTCTCAAGAAATTTTTACGCTCCAATACGTCCACCAGTATCAACCAGAAAACGATTGTGAAACGCGGCGATAAAGTGCTCCGGGGGCAGGCGCTGGCCGACGGCCCGGCTACTCAAAATGGAGAACTGGCCCTCGGTCAAAACGTGCTAGTCGGATTTCTCTCCTGGAGCGGGTACAATTACGAAGACGCTATTATTATTTCCTCGCGAGTCGTGGAGCAGGACCGCTACAGCTCCATTCATATAGAAGATTTTAAAATTGATGTCCGCGATACCAAACTCGGGCCCGAGGTAGTGACCCGCGACATCCCGAACGTCGGCGAAGAAAAACTCAAGGATTTGGACGAATCCGGCATCGTACGGATCGGCGCACAGATCAAGGCCGGGCATATTTTAGTCGGCAAGATTACGCCCAAAGGTGAAACAGACCTCACAGCCGAGGAAAAACTGCTGCGCGTTATTTTTGGAGAAAAAGCCCGGGATGTCAAAGATACCTCCCTGACCCTGCCGCATGGCGAGTATGGAAAAGTCGTGAACATTCGGGAATTTTCCCGGGAAAAAGGCGACAAACTATCTTCGGGGGTCATTCGTTCTATCCAAGTCTCCGTAGCGGTTATCCGCAAAGTGACCATGGGCGACAAAATGGCCGGGCGACACGGCAACAAGGGCGTTATTTCCAAAATCGTGCCTGTGGAAGACATGCCGTTTATGGCTGATGGCACACCGATTGATATCATCCTCAACCCCCTGGGTGTAGCCTCCCGTATGAATCTCGGACAAATTTTGGAAACCCATCTCGGCTTGGCCGCAGCCAAACTCGGTTACAAAGCAGCTAGTCCGGTGCTAGACGGCGTACCAGAAGAAACTATCAAGCAAGAACTCAAAAAGGCCGGATTTGAGGAAAACGGAAAAGTCACTCTTCACGACGGCCGCACTGGGACCCCGTTTGATAACAAAGTTACGGTGGGCTATATCTATATGATGAAACTCCACCATCTGGTGGATGATAAAATGCATGCCCGCTCCACCGGCCCCTATTCTCTCATCACCCAACAGCCTCTAGGCGGCAAAGCCCAATTTGGCGGCCAGCGGTTTGGAGAAATGGAAGTTTGGGCTCTCGAGGGGTATGGCGCGGCCCACACTTTACAGGAAATGCTCACTATAAAATCTGACGATGTCGTTGGCCGGTCGCGGACTTATGAATCAATCGTCAAAGGCGAACCGATCAAGACTCCAAATGTGCCGGAATCGTTCCGCGTCCTCGTCAAAGAACTCCAGTCTTTATGCCTTGATGTGAATCTGGAGGAAGAACCAATGATTGACACCGGACAAGAAATCCAGGAATTGAGCATTCCGGAAACTCCTCGTGAGCAAAAAAATATTTGAGTCAAATTATTATCAATAATCCCCCCCACTAAATGTTCCAAAAGAACCCCGAGTTTAAATCTGTTCAGGTCAAGATAGCTTCACCGGAACAAATCTTGGATTGGTCTTACGGCGAGGTGACCAAACCGGAAACCATCAACTATCGCACCCAACGACCGGAAAAAGATGGCTTGTTTGACGAGAAAATTTTCGGTCCAGTCAGAGACTGGGAATGCTACTGCGGGAAATACAAACGGATTCGCTATAAAGGCATCATCTGCGATAAATGCGGTGTGGAAGTCACGCGCGCCCAAGTGCGACGCGAACGGATGGGCCATATCAAACTCGCGGTGCCGGTAGCCCATATTTGGTTTCTGCGCGGGGTCCCGTCGCGCCTCGGACTCATTTTGAATTTGTCAGTGCAGGAGCTAGAAAAAGTCATCTATTTTGCCTCCTATATCATCACCGAGGTCCGCGAAGAGGTCAGGACCGCCACGCTCGAACAGATTGAAAAGGAGTTCAAGATAAAAAAGAAAGAAATCGAACTCAAGTACGAAAAACTAATTTCCAAAGCGCGAACCGCCCGTCCGCCATCAGCCGCGCCTCCTGCCCGCCTCGCAAGCGAGAGCGTTGCGGGCAGGCAGGCGAGTACCGGGCGGGCCAAGAAACCTGCCGATATGAACGAAGACGTGTTCAAGGCTGGTGTCGAATCCGACCTCAAACACCTTTCGGATAATCTCCAGCATGACCTCACGGGACTTGAGAAAATCCGCGATCTGGCGCGCACTGAACTGAAAAGCATCAAAAAGATGCAGGTCATATCCGAACTGGAATACCGCGATCTGTCCCTCAAATACGGACCGGTGTTCCGGGCCGGAATCGGCGCCGAGGCCGTGTGGAGCCTCGTCAAAGATATAGATCTCGAGAAGCTCACTGCGGAGCTCGCAAGCGAGATCATGCTGCCAGAAGGGGCCGCGAATCGCAAAGCCGTAAAACGCCTCAAATTGGTCAATTCCCTGCTCAAAGGCGCCATGCGCCCGCAATGGATGCTCATCTCCAATCTGCCAGTGATCCCGCCCGATCTCCGGCCCATGGTTCAGCTCGACGGCGGCCGATTTGCGGCATCAGATCTCAATGACCTCTATCGCCGGGTAATCAATCGCAATAATCGGCTCAAGCGCCTTCTGGAAATCAACGCTCCCGAAGTTATCACGCGCAACGAAAAGCGCATGCTGCAGGAAGCGGTGGACGCCCTCATAGACAACTCGGTGAGACACGGCAAAGAAGTCACGGCTTCGACCGGCCAGCGCCGCAAACTCCGATCCCTCGCTGACATGCTCAAAGGCAAACAAGGCCGCTTCCGACAAAATTTGCTTGGCAAGCGGGTAGACTACTCCGGACGCAGTGTGATTGTCGTGGGGCCGGAATTGAAGCTGCATCAATGCGGGTTGCCGAAACGGATGGCTCTAGAACTTTTCAAACCGTTTGTGATTTCCAAACTGATTTCCCGGGAATTTGCCCACAATGTGCGATCTGCCAATCGTCTCATCGAGCAGGAACGAGCCGAGGTTTACGACATCCTCGAAGAGGTGACTCGCGATCATTTTGTGCTTCTTAACCGAGCTCCCACCCTGCATCGCCTCGGTTTTCAGGCATTTCAGCCGGTACTCATCGAAGGGAAAGCGATCCAGATTCATCCCATGGTCTGCCAGGCGTTCAATGCGGATTTTGACGGCGACCAGATGGCCGTGCATGTCCCTCTTACCCCGCAAGCCCAGTTTGAAGCCAGGGAAATAATGGTTTCTTCGCATAATTTGCTCAAACCCGCGAGCGGCGAACCAATCATGACTCCAGATAAAGATGTAGTGCTAGGTTGTTATTATATTACAAAAACGGCAGATGGCTTGCCTGGAGAAAATAAAATCTTTTCAGAACCGGACGAAGCTGTGCTCGCTAACAAATCTGGTATTGTCTCTTTAAAAGCCAAAATCCGGGTTCGAATCAATGGAGAGATTATCGAAACTTGCGTGGGGCGCATCCTCTTCAATGAATTGCTGCCTGTGGAGCTGCGATTTGTAAACGAAGTCATGGATAAAAAACGATTACGCGCTGTAATTCTGGAATGTTATCGGGTATTCGGTACAGAACGCACCGCAATCTTGATTGATGACATAAAAAAGATTGGCTTTACACACCTCACCCAGTCTGGCCTGTCTTGGGGCATGGATGATCTGCGGGTGCCAGATATCAAAAAGAGTCTGCTGGAAAAAGCCGATGCCGAGGTCCAACGGACCTATGAACAACGTCAAGAAGGCTTGCTCACCGAAGCCGAGCGCTACAACCGGGTTGTGGAGATTTGGGCCGAGGTCAGGGATCGCGTTACAGACGAAGTCAGCAAGACACTTGATGAAAAAGGGCCGGTCTTTGCCATGGTTTCTTCCGGAGCCCGCGGTTCCCTGTCCCAAGTGTCACAAATGACTGGCATGAAAGGCCTGGTAGTCAACCCGGCCGGGGATGTCATTGAACTCCCGGTGCGAGACAGTTTCAAAGAAGGATTATCAATTTTGGAATATTTCATTTCTACCCATGGTTCGAGAAAAGGCATGAGCGACACAGCTTTGCGTACTGCGGATGCCGGTTATCTCACCCGGAGGCTCGTAGACGTGGCTCAGGACGTGGTTGTGAATGATGAGGATTGCGGCACCGCGAAAGGTCTCCTCATCGCGAGGGAAGAAACAGAATCGCTGGGGAAAACCATTGGCGAAAGAATATTTGGACGAGTTCTGGCAAACGACGTGATTTCCGGTAAATCCAAAAAAGTAGTGGCCAAGCGGGGGCAAGTGGTAGACGATGCGCTGGTCAAAGTATTGGATGCGGCCGAACCTCAAGAAGTGGTGGTTCGTTCGGTAATGAACTGTGTATTGAAACGGGGCGTCTGCGTTGCTTGTTACGGATTTGATTTAGGATTTAACCGGATGGTCAATCTCGGCGCGGCAGTGGGTATTGTCGCGGCGCAGGCCATCGGAGAACCGGGCACACAGCTCACTATGAGAACCTTCCATACCGGCGGTGTGGCGGGACTCGACATCACCCAGGGATTGCCCCGGGTGGAAGAATTGTTTGAGGCCCGCGATCCGAAAGGACAAGCCGTGCTTTCGGAAATTGACGGGATCGCTTATATGAGCCGCCCATCAAGCAAAGAGATAATCATCCGAGTTGACGCAGAAACAATCCAGAAAGATGTCTACCTCCTGCCATCCGGACAATCAGCCCAGCTCACAGAGGGCGAAAAGGTAAAAAAAGGCGAACCGATCCTTATCGATGAATCCGGCAAAACCGTCAAAGCAAAAAACTCGGGAACGATTCGCCTCGAGCTCACAGAAGACGGACAAAAAACTATCGCGGTCATCAGGGAATCCGAAAATTTCCGCGAACATGTCATCCCCCAGGCCCAACATCTCACGGTAAAGGACAAAGATTTGGTAACGCGCGGCCAACAGCTCACCGAAGGCAATCTCAATCTCCACCAGCTCATGCAGCTGCGCGGCATTTTGGAATCTCAAGCTTATATCATCAGCGAAGTGCAAAAAATTTATTCTTCGCAAGGCCAAAACATCGCGGACAAGCATGTGGAGATCATCGTGCGGCAAATGTTCTCCAAACTCCGCATCACCGAGCCTGGCGATTCCGGATTTCTGGTGGGTGATGTCGTAGACCGGTTGCGGCTCGATGAAGTCAACAAGACTCTCGCCAAAAAAGCAGTCGCCGAACAGCTCCTCATGGGCATTACCAAGGCTTCCCTCAACACTGAATCATTTTTGGCCGCAGCCTCGTTCCAAGAAACCACCCGGGTGCTCATCGAAGCCGCCGTCACAGCGAAAACTGATTTTCTCCGCGGCCTCAAAGAAAACGTGATCATTGGCAAGCTCATTCCAGCCGGCACCGGCTTTTCCAAAGACCGGCTCATCATTCCCGAAACAAACCTCGGGGAAACAGTCATTTCCACCGAAGAATAAATCCCGCACCTTTCAGCGGGATTCAATACCCCGACTGAAAGGTACGGGATAAAGCAGGCCCTCAAAGGGAGTTAAACGTTTTAGCGGAAACTCCCGGGCTTTGTGCTGACATATTGTCAGCCGCATCATAGGCCGTAATAGTATAAGTGTAGATTGTTGCTTGGGCGAGATTTTTATCCGAGTACGAGGTTCCGAACACGGAGATCAGAAATTCCCCATTGCGGTAGATCCGGTAACCAGCGATCGCGACATTGTCTTTGGCCGCTTTCCAGGAGAGGTTGATTTGCGACGTAGAAACGGCTGTTGCCGAAAATTCTGTGGGAACAGTGGGAGGAATGGCATCGGGTGGCTTTATCCCGGGTCTTGCGACTGCAAACTGTCCAATCGCCTGCCCGTTGCTTTGAATAACTAACAAGGTCGCGGTATAAGCATTAACCCCGGCTGGAGGATCAGCCATGGTGAGATTGATCTTTATTTGTGAGGAGGAGACATAGGTTAAAGCCGATATTGGTACTGAAATAGTAGTTTCGGGTGTGGTAATAAAAATTGAGATTATTTCCGTCAAATTTGCCCCGTTCACAGTCAAAATCGTCGCTGTGCCAGGGGCGATTTCGTTTGGCGTGATGGAAGCAATTCCTGGAATCGCAGTCAAAGATGAAGAAGGTGAGGCAGAAGCCTGTGTCACATTCACTCCCAGGTTAAAGCTCGCGGTCCGCGATAATCCCCCGGCAGTGCCAGTCACGGCAATGGCGTAGGTGCCTGCGGGAGTGGAGGCGGCTGTGGCAATGGTCAGGGTCGCTGTGCAATTCGGAGTGCAGGACAAGGGCGAGAAAGAGGCACTCGTTCCTGTGGGCAGACCGGAAGAGGAGAAAGACACAAGCTGGACTATGCCAGAGGACAGAGAAGCGGTAATGGTATTGGTCACACTTTGACCCTGGGTGAGGGTCTTGGAGCCGCCGGTTGTAAGGGTGAAATCAAAGGTCGGAATAGCGAGCGTAAAACTCTTCGGTGAGCCTGTGAGTAAGAAGGATTTGGTGGAGTCATTAAGGTCTAAGCCATAGATATAGACAGAGTGGGATTGATTGTTGCGGTAAGTACTGGGGAGGGAGAAG
>JAHFJD010000037.1 GCA_023246055.1 Candidatus Doudnabacteria bacterium | reverse complement strand
ATCTGCGGGCCTATACCTCCCTCATTCCCAAATCCCGGGGCTCCAGTAAAATCCACTGCCAGAGAGCCTGTGCTCCCAGTACTCCCCCCATAGTGGCAGGAATTGATGCTGTGCGAACAGATCTCGCAAACCTCCTGCCCGCGAGTATAGTTGCAAATTAAAGCACTCTGATCCCAAGTATAAATCTGTCCAGGATTCGGAACCTTGCCAGAGACACAGGTAATCAGTTTATCGAGGTCCGGATCATTTTTTGTCGGATACGGCTCATTATTTTGCTCGGCCAAGACTTTGGGCGCGGCACACATCGCGTCAGTGGTTTTCTCTATCACAGTCCCGACCGCGCTCGTCGCGCCTTCGAGAGCGCTACAAATATCATCAGGGATAAAGCGGTAAAGAATTCCACTAGCAATCCACTGCCCGACACCTTGCGGATTGCAGCCAACATAGAGTACGGCAAGCGGGATGACAATCGCAAGAGCGATGAGCAGCACCGCAAGCAGATCCGCGCCGAGCAAAATGAGCTTCTGCCAAATCATCATCTCCCGAAACCACTTGAACCCAAATTTTGACAATATATAATGCAGGTTCAAATAGATGAGAGCAGGGATTGACCCGGCCAGAGTCGGCAAGGCGATGATCGCCGCATCCACGACATACCAACTGGCTGCAGTCTGCGCGATGCCTTTGACTCCTTCGCCCTCAAGCGCGCCAGCCACTGCGCCGCCTATTGCAGCCCCTTTACCTCGGGATAAACCCCGGCGCTGGGCAATCCCGGAAGCACGGCTGCCAGCTCTGTTAGACAGGATCTCGCGGCCCTTTCCGGGCTGCTGCAAATCACGCGCTCCACTCGAGATATCCCCCAATGCTTCTTCAAGCTCTTTCTGTCCGGTATAGTGAGCAATCCGCTCTCCGACGTGCGCGGTTTTTTGCGCAATCCTCAACAAGCGAGACTGCTGTTTTCGCCGCTCCAATTCAGTAGCATGACCGGCTTCCCGTTCCAGCCGGTCAATGTAAGCATCAACCTCCTGCTTTTTGGGATTATTTTCAGTGTCGCGGTCTAAATTTTGAACAGTCATCGGATTATCTTTTAAAAGAGGCTGTCATTCTGAAGCCGTACTCGGCGAAGAATCTCAAAGTTCGTCGTATAAATCTCTCCATTCCGGATTCATCTTATATATCAAGGTTGTTTTCTTGGCTCGAGTCCAACCTTTGATCTGCTTTTCTCTGGCAATGGCTGACTCGATGCTTTCAGTCAATTCATAATAAATCAATTTGATAACATTGTATTTCTTAGTGAACCCCGGAACTAGTTTTTCTTTGTGTTGCCAAATCCGTTTCTGCAAACTGCTAGTCACCCCAGTATACAAAACAGTATTAATCCTGTTAGTCATGATGTACACAGCGCATTGCATAGGCATGAGATCCTTCGGAGTACCTCAGGATGACAAACTTAAGCTTTAATTCTTTCCCTCCCCCTTGCTTGCCTGCCTGCCGGTAGGCATGGTGGGGAGGGGGATTTTTTAAGAAGTCTATTATTTTTTCAAAAACACTTTGTCTGTTCTCCAGAATTTCATTATTCCAAAAACACAACACTCTAATTCCTTGGCTTTTCCAAGTCCATAATAAAACCTGTTATAATTGATTTGCCCTGGGCCCGGAGTAGTTCGAGACCCGGCTTGTCAACTGGAGTCTCCGGGGTGCAACTCCCCGCGGGTCCAGGGTTAAGACCGATACCTTGACAAAAAAAATGTTTCTGATATACTGATTACAAGTTGACAAGCTGGGAATAAAAATCGGACTACTCCGAGATTGCAAAGAATCCGCCCAAAAAGCGGATTTTTTGTTTTGTTCTTGAAAATTGGTCATTGTTTAGAATAATTAGAGCAATTAGGTCAATTAAAAAAATCATTGCCCCTGCCCTCCCTGCTCTTCGAGCTCCGCTTTAGCCCGTTCAATCTCGAGGCGCTGTTTCGGGTCTGTGGTGATGATTTGATCTTCGGTGTAGGAGGCCACGATTTTGATAGCCGCGTGTTTGAGACCCGCGAAGAAAATGCCCTCTCCGACATCGCTCTCCAAAAGCAGATATTTTTCTCCTTCCGTCAAAAAGAAAGTCTGCGTGATCATGTCAATAGCCGCGGGTGATTGCTTGAGTAACAGCTGAATCGAGGAATTGGTCACGATCGGCTTGCCATAGGCGCTGCCCAAAAAATCCGACACGTCCTGCGTGATGGTCGAGACGCCGAGATAATATTTTCGGGCGCGCTTTACGAGGCCAAACAAAAACTTGGCGCTATCCTCGTGCTGCATCATCCACCAGGCTTCATCGATAACCAGAATACGTTTTTTGAGGGTGGCGCGGACTTCGTTCCAGATAAATTGCAAGATAACATAAATGGCTATGGGCCGCAGTGAATCTTCCAAATCACGAACCGAGAACACCACGAGCTGATTCGACATATTGATATTGGTTGGCTGGTTGAAAATCCCGGCAAACGTGCCTTCCACGTATTTGCCGAGCCGCTGCGCCAGAGATTCCGCCCCAGTAATGCCCGAGAGAACGCTGACCAAATCGGCCATGGTGGGAATTTCCTTGCCCGTAAAATCACTGTCCTGCGTGATGTCATGCGCGGCATACGTCTCCCACAAAGCCCGGTCCATGATGGCTTCTTCTGTGGGATCAAGCTTGCCGAGCATCAGACCCATGAGACCCATGAGGTTGATCACTGCGGAGCGCAAAATCTCGGACTGTGGCTCGCCCTCAATCCCTTTCGGCAGATCAAATGGATTAATGCGCGAATTGGAGTTCAGCGACACGTTCAGAAACGAGCCGCCGACAGCTTCCGCCAGGTGCTTGTATTCGTTTTCCGGGTCAATGGCAATCACATCCGTCCCCAGCATGAGGGAACGCAAAATCTCCAGCTTCACGGCATAGGATTTGCCGGCGCCGGATTTGGCAAACACCACGGAATTGGCATTCTCCATTTGAAACCGGTCAAACAAAATAAGGCTATTGTTGTGGCGATTGATGCCATAGAGAATCCCGTCATTGGAGCTGACCTCGGCGGACACGAATGGAAAAGTGGTAGACAGCGGCCCGGTATTCATGTTTGCTGTGATCGCGAGATCATCAAGGCCCAAGGGCAAGGTCGAGTTAAATCCTGCTTCGGTTTGTAACATAGCGCGCTTGGAAACTATGAGCTTTGAGGAGAGAAGCGATTCGACACTGGCGGAAATTTTATCCAAGGTCGGAAGATCGTCAGCATAAATCGTGTAGTAAAGCGCAAATCGGAAATACCGCTCTGTCCCCTGCTGCAGCCGATCCCGCAGCTCCTCCACATCATGATAGGCTGTCTCTAGCATCGGGTCCCGCACATTGCCCTTGTCCTCGTTCATGGCAATCGTGGCTTGCAGTTGCCCGACTTTGTCCTTCAGCTTTTTCATGACCACGTCCGATTCCATGGGATAAACAAACATGGAAATATCCATGGGCTGATCCAGATTGATGAGCGGCGAGAGCCAGTTCGAGGACAAAAAACGTGGATAGGTGAGGACAAAAAACGTACGAGCGAATTTTCCGGAGACCTGGACATAGGTCGTTTCGATCTTCATCGCCGACGGGGCAATGAGATCGAGAAGCGAAGTGATGCCGCGCCGAAACTCTTCCTCGGCTTTGAGCACCTGGCGGGAAGCCGCCGCTTCAGGAGATTCAGTTTTGTTAAATAATTTCATATATTCAGCAGAAGTGGTAAGCTGGTAGGCGAGTAAGCATTTAAGCTTATTGCTTACCGCTTACTCACTTACTCACTTATCTCTATCCCCTTCACATTCTCTCCGTGGATGGTGGAGGCGGAATCGAGATTGTACGATTGATAGAGAAGCTCAATGAGCTCTTCCGTCGTTAGCGTGAGGGATCGCAGGCCAATGGACCCAAGCTCGGCCATAATGTGATTGACCCGTTCGTCGAGTTTGACCTTGGCGAACTGAAAATCCTGCGCTGAACTCGCGATTTGCGCGACCGGGTTGAGGAGCCGTTTCAATCTCCCGCCTAAGGAAGGTTTGATGCTCGCTTCGGCCGAGAATGGCACGACCACGTAAAAATTCTTGCTCATGATATTGGCGAATTCCACCAGTTTGGCGATATATTCAATGTATTCGTTCATCTGGATCCGGAGGAGCTCGTTTGTCTGGCCGGACGCCAAGCCTTTGAGCTTGCCGAGATAACCGTCGATATCCAAAATCCGCGAATGGATAAGTATCTGGATGGGAAAATCAAGAGAGTTCAAGAGTCCTTGGTAGGCAGCCACCAGCGCGTTCTGTTCATCCTCGCTTTTAAGTGAAAAATTGGTGGAGGAAACCGCCACCACGGCGCGCAGACTGCCATCTTTCATGACCATAGTGTTTTCCTTGATTTCCGCCACGCTGATATATTTCTGGGTGGAGAATTTCGGATCACTAGATTTTTGTTTTTGCATCTCCATAAGTGAGCGATAAGCAGTAAGCTTGTAAGCGGTAAGTAAAGTTAATTCTGGGACTTTTTCCAACCGTTAACGAGCTTGCCGACCTCTTCGGCTAGGGCAAAAGATGTCATGTGCTGCTGTGTGTTAATATAACCTAAATCCTTGGCAAGTAGTAGTTGATATTTCAATTCTTCCAATGATCCTTCAGCGATGTTATAAAAATGAATGGAATCTTTCGTTGTTTGTCTCTTAAATCCCTCCGCAATATTTGACGGAATTGAAACGGCGCAACGTCTGCTCTGACTGACAAGTCCAAATGTCTCTTTCGAAGGATATTTTTCTGTTAATTTATAAACTAATAATGTGAGTTCGTGAGCTTTCTGCCAAGCAATGATCTCTCTAAAACTTTGTATCGCCATTAACTTACTGCTTATTGCTTACTACTTACTACTTACTAGCTTACTGCTTGTTAAACTTCATTCAGCCATTTCTTTGAATACTCGCCGGTCCGTAACAATCGCTCTTCTTCGGCGGCTTTTTCATCGAGCAGATAGGCCAGTTTTTTTAAACGAGATTCTGCAGGCACTTCTGGCACCCCTTCTGTCTCTGCCGCTTCCAACTCCTTATGCTTTTGATGGAGGGTCGGGCCAGCGGCCCGGATAAATATCCGCTGTTTTGGTGTAGAAAAATAATGAATCAGTCCTGGCAAGTTTGCCATAATCGGCCGGCCGTTAAATTTGATAAAAGCGATTGGCACAAAAATCATCAACGTCAGAATGAAGAGCACAAAAAAAACGGGACCAACGCCGAAAATCCCCCAGTAAATAAGCCCCAGTATCCCGCAACCAACCAGCACCAAGAATTGCTTGATCGTGAGGTGTGGCAAAATCTTGTCTTCGACCTCCACAAATTGCGGAACGGAATACTGCATGGGTTTTTTGTTTCAACTGAAATGATACTTGTCAGCTTTTACGCTTACTTCTTACTGCTTACCGGCTTACAGCTTGTTTATTATAGCATAAAAGCACTCAATACCAAACTAGCCGTAAGCAGTAAATGCTAAGCAATAAAAAAGGAGACCGGGCTTAATACTTACTAGCTTACTGCTTACCGGCTTACAGCTTAAAGCTTCTTGAGGCTGGTGTGAAAATCCGCGACAGCTTCAAATTCGTCACGGGAAAGCGGCAAGTTCGAATCTTTGTTGAGGAGTGACAGCCCAGTGCGCAAATAGTCGCGATAAAGCGGGCTCGACTGAAAGGCCGCGATGATTTGCCGAGGGACGATATCCGTGTTAGCCACAATATCCTTGATATCCCTGTGCAGTTTCTCGAGATTGACGTATACAGAAGGCGGTTTACGGATTTCTGCGGCTGCCAGCTTGGCGATCTCACTAAGAGCCGGGCTTTTGGGAGGCTCGGTTTTGGCAAACTCCGGCCGCCGCAAAAGTCCATTCATTGTTACTCTCTCCTGGCGAGGAGAGATGACCGCCGTACTCGGCGGGAGAGAGGTCGACGAACGAGAGAGAGGTGGTGGTACTTGCGGCCTTTCCACCCCCCTGCCAATTTCACCCGCGGTTGTGGTGGTTTTTGACACAGGAGGTTTTAATCCTTGCGGTCTCTCCTCCTCTTTTACCAAAGCTTGCCCGCCGAAGTGGAGGGAGGGGGCTGGGGGGGGTCTCTTTTCGTGGTGAAGCAATCGCCCCAAAAAACTCCGATGCGGATGATCAATGTCCACTTTCCCTCCCTCTCGTGGGGAGGGAGTAAGGAAGGGGGGGTTCCTGTCCGCGTTAGTCCGCGTCAAGTCTGCGCTCGTCTGCACTTTGGCCGGCATCCTGATGGACAATATTCGATCAAGCTCCTTGAGCTCCTCGCCGCTCATCCGTGGCAGCAAAGCCAGCCACTCAGCTCTCTCTTGGTCTGTGAGAATCGTGGAGGTTTGGATCTTATTTTTAATGGCAGTGAAATCCTGGGGGCTCACAAATGTAAAAATTAAATATCAGCTTTAATACTAATTTCAAATGTCAAATATCAAATTTCAAATCAATTCCTAAATGATTCAATATCAAATTATTTCTTGGTCTTGTTGATAATTGACGAAAAAATCAGCACCAATTCGTGCACTTCTTTCCAGAGCATGCGGCAATCTTCGCTGCGCTTTGGATTGGCCTTGGCAATCATCCGTAGCCAATGCTCTGTTTCTTTTGCCTCTTTCTTGCAGATTCCTAGCTTGTGCTGAAAATCCTTCCTAGACTCCGCTCCGTCCGCTTCCATGTAATTCGCTCCGACACTCGTTCCTGAACGAACTGTTTGGCTGATAAGCGGTTGATTAATGGCATTACCAGGGAGCGCACCCACGAACTCTATAATGGCTTCGCCAAACCTCGCGGTTCTGTCCGCGAGGTCATATTTTTTGTCATTGTGATTTTTGGTTTGATTTGACATTTGTAATTTGGAATTTGAAATTTCTGTCATTAGATATTGTTTCGTACTTCGTACTTCGGATTTCATACCCGTTAGGATTTTTTCGGCAGTCCTCCGGTCAGCTTTTTGTCATTATCTTCTCCAGCCCTAGCGAGCGCGTCATTGATGGAAAACGAGGAGTTTGTAGTTGGTAGTTTGTAGTTGGTAGTTTGGCCGGGAGAGGTCGAACTTCCCTCTCCCTGGTATGGAGGGTTAGGGAGGGGTGCTGTCTTGGCGCCGATATTTTCTTTGTGGGCTTGCTCGCCTAAACTTCCGCCTGTAAATTTTGGCGGGCGAGGCGGCGGCGGCAGAACCTTTTTGGGACCTGCCTGCCCGACAATGCCTGCGGCTTCAGTCGCTGACAGACGGGGGAGTTCCACCTTTGGAGGAACCGACGGCATGCTTTCCCTCCCCTCGGTGGGGAGGGTTGGGGAGGGGGGTGAAATTTGGCTTCTCACCTCCCCGCCTGCCATCGGCTTGGCTTCAGGCGAATGGCGGGCAGGTGACTGCTGACTGCTGACTTCCGGAAGCGGCGTCCCTGGCACCACCCCAATCTTTCTGATTCTTTCAGTGTCAGTCTGCGTTAAGTCTGCGCCTGTCTGCGCTTGTCGGGGCCAGGCTGTCTCCTTCTGCCGCTCGGGTTTCATCGGTGGAGTTGGTTTCGCTACCCCTCCTATTTTTCCCTCCCCCTTGCCGGGGTCCCCCAAAAGCGTACTTGCTTTTGGGGTAGGCTCGTGGGGAGGGCGAGGGAGGGGGGGCATCTTCTCCCCTCTTGTTTGATAAACAGGCGCTGGGGAAGTTCTGACCTCCCCGCCTGTCATCGGCTTCGCCTCGGGCGAGATCTTCTCCCCTCTTTGATAAAGCCTGCCCGCCGAAGTGGAGGGAGGGGCGAGGGGAGTTCTGACTTCTGTCTTCTGACCTCTGTCTTCTGAAATCCCCCCCACAGGCGGCCGAACTGGCGGTCGGGGTACAGGGGGAGCTGCCGCTGATTGCATCACCGGCGCTGTTTCGGGCAGCCTCTCACTTCCCAGAGCCTCTACTTGCTTATAAATTGCCTTTTTTTGAATTACCTCAGAAGACTCATTTCGCGAAATAGGATCAAATCTTAATTTGTCATAAATTGCCAAAACCGCGAGCAGAAGATCTCGTTCCTCTTTATTGAGGCTTTTAGGATTGGCTCCTTCATTGATGTAGGATAGTCTTTCAAATGTGCTGATCTTTTTATTTGCTCCAAACTTGATATTGCAAAAAGCAATATAATCATGAATCCAATTTTTAATTTTTGGCTTTTCTGCCTTCCCCACAAACATGATATTTCTTGTGCCAAGGCTCTCTGTATTATCTTGAAAAGAGTTGAGTAAATTCTCGTAGTACGGATAGAGGTCCAAAGGATCAATATATCTCGTAAAACTTTTTTCAATCTCCTGTGCCACGTCCACGTGAGCTATTGTCAATTTCAGGTAATTTAAAATTTTGCTTTGGAGTAAATTGACAATATTCACATCATCCTGCACCGATAAACTCAAAAACTGGGCACGCAGTAAAAACTGTTCGTAGTCACGCTTAAAATTTTCTGGTATTGTTGGCTCGGAATGCAAACGGTTTTCCAAGCGGGTTGCAAATTCCTTTGCTTCCTTTACCATTTTATTAATCTCAAGATTTTCTATGGTAGCTTTTAGCAATGCTAACGACGCTTGATCATTGAGATTGATTCTCTGGGTCTGCTGCGCTTTATCTTTTTCGATTGCTTCCATCTCCTCGATAAGCGCCTGCTCTTCAGCCTCCATGTGCTGATCGTCTGCCACTGCTGGGAACATTTTTTTGATATTTTCTTCTGCCATCAGAGCCTTTCAATTACCTTTGACCAGTCGACCTCGCCTTTTCCAGCACGACTCACTATTTCTTTAATAAATTCTCCTGACACGCCAGCTCCTCTCAAGCCATCAATACTCTTATTGAGGTTTTTCAAAGCACTAGAGTTCATATAATTCATCTGCTTTGAGTCTGCCCATGCCTTGCCGAGGATTTTTCCGATTGCTAACCCCAATTTGTCTATATTAAACTCTCTTGTTCCGTCCCTATGCTGGACCTCTTCACCATAACCAAGCCGGTTTATATCCCCCATGGCTGCGCGCGGATTCTTTTTGGATATTTCCATCACTGCAGCACTTACATGTTCATTTTCTGTATTATAATTGAGCTTACCGCCTCCATAATTGACCAAGCGAGCATTGGCCCAATGATTTCTACTCTCATTGATATAGGCGATCTCGTCCGTTAGCTTCAATGCTGACTGTTCATCCATGCCAAGCTCTTTTCTAAACACATCTTCCATATAGTGCTGCATTCCAACACGCCCGCTGCCGTATGAATCCCCCTTTTCTTTGCCCCTAGTCTTAGCATTCGGATCCACAGTATGATTCAAAGCCTCGTTATCATTGTAGTCATTTGCCAATTTTTTCCAAATAGCAGCCACGCGAAACTGGTTTTTATTTCGGACAGCTTCGTGTAGGAGCGACACGAGCTGATCAGAGTTTTCAATCCCCTTGAGCTTAGACATTTCCTCCCCTTCCAGATGCAGTCTTTCGAGATCATGCTCATACGACTGTGGGGCACGCCAAGCATTTCCTTGTTGCGTGTATTTCTGCACCGCTTCGAGGATCTTGGTTTTATCATCATTGGAAATAGATCTTTTATTCTGGAGAACATTGTTCTCATCCCGATAAGTAAAGCCCTTTTTGGCCATGGTCATTTCCTTCACCTTGCTAGCAAACAGACTCTTTAGAGCTTCCTGAATGGCTTTTCCTACGCTTCCTGTCGGATCAAAAACAACCGTGTTCGCCGCCGGATTCTTTAATTGGGTCTCCAATGCCGTGTATTCAGCCTTTATAGCATCAGCATCGACATCTTTATAGTTTGCACGTAGCTCTTTTTCTTCTTCTTTCTTTCTATTTATGATCTCGACAATGACCGCTCGCTCGCTTTCTCCCAATTTATTATCTGTCGTACCATCATTCAATCTCGCCTCATTCGATCTGAGATCATTTTTTATAATAGAAGCATCTCTACCATTTGTTAGTCGTTCGGCATTCAGTTTAGCCTCTTCATCTGTGCTCAAAGTTTCGTCGGCCTCTTTGAGTTTATCTTTAGCACCTTTGTAAGCCGTGTTTGCTCCTTTCTGCCCACCTGCAATCATGCGTTTGTACTCGCTCGGGTCCAAAAATTTCCGATAAAAATCAAGTGGCGACCCCATGGCTCCCAGGACCTCATGTCCGTGTTCCCTCATTTTTTCCGCTTTCTGTCCGCCGATCACTTTATCTTCCTTCTTGCGTTTTTCTCGATATTCTTCCCAGCCCTTTTTCCATTCACCGGGACGAAGCTCAATACCTGTAGTCTTGTGAATTTTCTGACCAACAAAACCACCAGCAAGTTTCGTGCCTTTCCATCCATACGCAAACGGGGCGGCGAGGCCTTTTTTGGCCACGCTCGTCACTGCATCCGCGCCCATAATACTCATCTTGCTCGCGACAATCAGCCCGCCCCACATGAAGCCCAAAACTACTATATAATTGATAAACAGCTCAATAGTCATTTTTAACGGAACCTGGTCAAGGACTCCGGCTTTTGCCAAAAAATCCTGAACGGTTGGTGCAGGTTTATCAGTCGGTCCCCCAAAAGATACGCCCTGCGTGAGCGCGAGTCCTTTGTTGTGAATTTCGATGGTGATCCGCAGAAAGAATGCCATGATCGGCGTGAAAAACGCGTATTTGATGAAATTACTCCACCATTCGGACGCCTGATGATGAGTAGCAGGCAAAACTCGCAAAGCATAGGCAAAGGGAGAGAGAATGAGCAAAAACCATAGGGCAATGATCCGAATAATAGTGTAAATGGCTAGGGCCGCAAAAGTGATCACCACCCCCAGCTCAATGATGAATTGAAAAAGAATGCTGACAGTGCCGGCGAGAGCACCAGAAGCGCTTAGAGACAAGCCGTTAATGGCGGTTTTGGTTTGATCAAGCATCAGCACCTTAAAGAGATACCTGATCCCATTCACGCCCTCACCCTGCGGCAAAAAAGTAAACTGCACAATGTCCGCGATCTGGATGATGATCCGCCCGATCACCAGAGAAAAGTTCACAAGAATCGCCATGATGATGAGTTCCACGAGAATTTTCCGGTAATTATAGCTCTCTATCTTGAGGATCGTGGCAAACCCGAGGATGATGAGGATCAAGATAAAGATCATGTTCACTATGTCGCGGACTATGGACCAACCCGTGAAAATAGTCGCCGAAATATTTGCGGCATCAATCGAGAGTGTGACCTCCAGAAGCGGAATGATTATAAACGAAGCGATAAGCCAGACAATCCACCGCAGGATACCAACGATCACAGTCAAAATCCCGTTGATGAGGCTGACGAGCCCGCCGCCTAGGATTTTTGCTATGTCCGAAGGGTTAGATCCTGTTCCTGCTGTCTGTTCATTCTCTTCAGAACCTGTAACAGATACTTTCTGGCCGGGGTCAGCAGGTCCAGTCACAATAATCCCTGCAGCGTCAGAAGCACTAGCTTTCACAAAATAGTCTTTTGGGGGGCTCGGCGGATACCAACATTCAAATTGCGGATCTGCAGGGTTATCATCATGAAGCTCGCCTTCCGGACACTGACCATCAAATTTGGTCGCTGTTCTCCCGGAGTTACCGGGAGTATAAACGGCCTCAAGTTTAAATTTTACCTTACTCGTGTCAAGCACTTTCCCTTTGTCTGAGACAGATATACTAGGCGTAGTTTGGGTAGATGCTATGACCGTCAGGTCGGCCTTACCTTCGAAAAGATCGACAGAATCTGCAGAAAGCTGATACCTCATCTCTGCCTGAATTTTGTTAACACCGACCTGAAAAGAATTTGTTACATTAAATGTCTTGGAGCCGGAAGCTCCAGTGGCACTAAACTGCTGGACAGTCACACAACTAGTATTACAAACAAGAATGGCTCCTAGAAATATATCCTGTTGATGAAGCGCCGGATTTGATAAAGCGAGGCTTACTGTTAGGTCCTTTCCTATTTCGGCTTGAGCAGGAGAAAATGCGATATTGACTATTGTTGACCGCGCCTGCGCCGGGGCAGCGGGAATCATGCTCACAGCCAAAACCGCCAAGAGGAGAGACGCGGTCAGCGAACTCCCCCAGCCCCTCCCTCCAATCCGGCGGGCAGGCTTTGACAAAGAGGGGAGCGAAAAATTTTGAATGTGGAGTGGAGAATAGCGGGTCATATTTGTATTGTACAAGACTCCAATTCGACTCGGTTAATCGGTTGTGATATAATCGGGTTATGAAAAAACTCATCTTCAATAAATTTATTGTCGCTGACCCTGAAGTCTGCCACGGTAAACCGACTTTCAAAGGGACGCGGGTCATGATTTGGCAGGTTTTGGCCATGCTGGCCTCCGGAGAAAGCATTGAAGGAATTTTGGACGGCTACCCCAGCCTGAGCCGAGAACATATCGCGGCCGCATTGCAGTATGCCACTCGTGTTACCGAAGGTGAAAAATTTATTCCATTTGAACATGAAGTTGTTAGTGGATGAAAATGTAGACGGACGGTTGATTCGCTGGCTAATCCAATCTCGCCGCTGTAAAGTTATCTCGGCAGACAAGGGAATCAAAAACTCCCATCTTTTTGCTTTGGCCAACACCGAAAACAGGATATTGCTCACTAATGACACTGATTTTCTAAATACTATAATGTACCCTGTCGCAAATACTCCGGGAAGAATTATTTTACGGGTCTTTCCGCCAACGCTCGCAAACCAAAAAGCCAGTCTTGAAAAAACGCTGGAAAAAATCTCTGATAGTGACTGTAGGGACAGGCTAATTGAGGTGTTCAATAATAGTTTTGAGCTAAGCGACTTTTGAGTCCGAACCAGCTGCATCAGGCCCACAGCCAAAACCGCCAGCATGGATAATGCCAGAATAGAGGATTTGGAATATGGGGTTTGAAATATGGAATAGCGGGTCATATTGACAAAACTAATGGTATTGCATATTCTAGATTTGTGAAACTTTCCGATTTGCAATTAGAAAAGCTTGCGGATATATGTGCCGACTTAGGACTGATTTCTGTAGCATCGGTCATTCTTCCCTCGTTACTGGAAGGTTTCCGAATCATTCCAGTGTTTATAGGAGCAGCAACAGCTCTTGTTTTTTGGATAGCTAGTCTTAAACTATTAAATTTGAAAGGATAAACATGTCTGATACGTTGCTTGTAGTCCTTACGTTGGCTATTTTGGGACTTATCCTTGTGCTGCTGGCCTTGCCTACTCTTCTCGACCGAAAAAACCGAAGAGAATAAAACGCCGCGGTGATGATTTTGGCTCTTGCTCTGGAAAACAAAAAATAGTAATTTCGCGAGACGTCTAAAGTGTCCCAAAACCACTTCGAAAGAGGTGGTTTTTTGTTTGTTCCACGGTTTCCCCACGCCCAAAACCGCCAAAAGGAGAGACGCGGTCAGCGAACTCCCCCAGCCCCTCCCTCCAATCCGGCGGGCAGGCTTTGACAAAGAGGGGAGCGAAAAATTTTGAATGTGGAGTGGAGAGTGGCGGGTCATGTTTTAGTTTTAGGTTTGAAATTCGACATCATTAAGCATTTATGATATAGTATATTTATGCAA
>JAHFJD010000036.1 GCA_023246055.1 Candidatus Doudnabacteria bacterium | reverse complement strand
TTTATAACCAAATTCCCGAAAAGCGTGACGTTTTTTGGCTCGGCCAGATTTGGGGAGAGCAATCCATATTACAGATCCGCACAGAAAACCGCGAGGTTGCTCGCGCGCGCTGGATACACGATTATCACGGGCGGCGGGCCGGGCATCATGGAAGCTGCAAACAAAGGCGGAGTTGAGGGGGAAGGGGAATCAGTGGGACTCAACATCCAGCTGCCATTTGAACAGCGCACCAATCCGTACGTCCGCAAAGCCACGGCCTTCAATTATTTTTTTACCCGCAAAGTGATGCTGGCATTTTCCGCTTCCGCGTTCGTGTTTTTTCCCGGCGGATTTGGCACCCTTGATGAGATGTTCGAAATTTTGACATTGCGCCAGACTCACAAAATCAACCCCCGCATCCCGATCATTCTCGTGGATAGTGATTTCTGGACGCCGATGGCGGCTTGGCTCAAGAGCCACGCCTGCGAGTCGCATTGTACTCTAGAACAAGACGAATTGAACCTTTTCACCATTGTTGATACGCCGGAAAAAGTTCTCGAAATCGTCAAAAAAACAAAATTATAGCCAATCGCGTTTCCGGAAAATGATCAGCATGATCACGGTCGACGCGAGAAACGTGGCATTCAAGATCGCTAAAATATGAGGGGAGTGCTGTAGAGGCACCTCGATATTCATAGCGTAGTAGTTCATGAGCAGGTTCATAGGCAGGACTATCACCGAGAAAACGGTGAGGGTTTTGATGACTTTGTTTATGCTCCGGCTGATTAGAGATTCATTGGCTTGCTCCAGCACTTCCACATAAGCCTTGGCTGTATCTAATTGGCTAAGGATCTTGTCCTGTTTGTCCACAAGGTCCTCGTAATACGCGCGGATTTCCTCTGTAATAAATTTCGGATGTTTGCTGCCGAGATCAATAAAAATTTGCCGCTCTGGGAAGAGAATCCGCCGGAGGTTGATGAGATTTCGTTTCAAAATCATGATCTCCTGAATCATATCCTTGAGTTCTGGTTTTTCGTAAATTTCTTCCTCCAACTCGAAAATCAGCTCGTTTTTTTGATTGATAATTGGAAACACATAATCCATATGGGAATCGAGCACTTCCCAAAGTAGCATGCCGATCCCATGCTGCAAGAATTTTTGGCGGGTTAGCTCGTCGACGCGACAGGTATCAAAAAAGTTTTGCAGAGCGGTCAACTTCCCATTGTTGATGGTGATAAGATAATCATGCCCAAAAAAAATGTTCAGCTCGGAGCGCTTGTAAATGCGCCGGGTCGCTTCATATACCGGGAACTGCAAGATGATAAATAAATAATTTTGATATGCGTCGATCTTCGGATAGGAAATCTTTGAGAGCACATCCTCGAGGTCGAGAGGGTGGTATTTGAAATTTTCGGAAAGGTACTGGATCATATCTTGATCAGGTTCGGTGATATTGATCCAGCGGTAACCGCCGTAAGTTATTTCTTGGAGTTTCATCCCGTTAGAAATCCTTGTAGTTAATAATATCGAAGGTCATTGTTTCATCCCCATATCCCCGCTCATCAAGATTTCTAGCGGGATTCATAAATGTTTTTGCAGCCGCTTAATAATCTCGTTTTTGGGCATAGCCCCAACTAGCTCGTCGACGATTTTGCCCGCTTTAAAGATTTTCATGTTGGGTATTCCACGAACCTGATATTGCATGGCGATTTCCGGGAATTCATCAACATTAAGTTTTCCGATTTTTAGGCGGCCTTGATATTCTTCGGAGATTTCAGAAAGGGCCGGGGCAATGATTCGGCAAGGAGCGCACCATTCCGCCCAGAAATCCACGAGGACCGGGAGGGGCGCCTTCAGGACTTCGGCGGTAAAATTTTCTTTGTTCAAAATAGCTTCCACATTTAGCAGTGTATTAGGTTCAAGCAGGATTTGTCAATTTCAGAGTTAAGAGATATCATCTAAATATTATAGGCTTATCAATAGAGAAGTGAAAAAAACAAAAATCTATCTGATTTTTTTGATCTTGGGTATGACCCTTGCGATAGCCAAATTTCCTTCGAGCCGGCCGCCCGTCGCTGTCGTGGCCGGGGCGTCAGAGGTTCAATCGCCCGGAGTTACGCGATTGCCGCAACCAGCCACAGCACCAGAGCCAGAACACCTGCCTGTCTCGCAAGCGAGAGCGCCCGGGGCAGGGCCGATCGCTAGAAACCTTGCCCCCCCGCCCAATACATCAGCGGCCGCAGTGCTCATCAAAGATGTGGCTTCAGGGGCCGTAATCTACGAGAAAAACCCGGAAGCGAGATTGCCAATTGCAAGCCTCACAAAGCTCATGACCGCTTTGGTGGCAGTGGAATCCGGCGATTTAAGTGACCTAGTGGAAATTTCCCCGACTGATCTCGAGGTTTCAGCATTTCGGCTCAATTTTACCCCAGGGGAAAAGCTTACGGTTCGGGATTTGCTTATCGGCATGCTCGTGTCATCGGCCAATGACGCGGCCCTGGCCCTGTCGCGGTATGCGTCAGGCAGGACCGACAATTTCGTGAAAGACATGAATGACAAGGCCGTAGAGCTTCAAATGCTTGCAACCTCGTTTACCAATCCGATTGGCTTTGATAACCCCCAGCACTATTCTACCGCTGCGGATCTCGATAAACTGGTCGCGGAATTTATGAATCACCCCGAGCTTCTCGAAATAGTGAAAATGAAACAGGCGGTCATTAGCACGATTTCCGGGAAGGAAAGCCGCCGGCTCGTGACCACAAATCAACTCCTCGCCAACCGTCCCGGGGTCATCGGGCTGAAGACTGGTTACACTTCAGAAGCCAAGGGTAGTCTAATCATCCTCACGAGCGAGCCAGGATATTATTCAATCGTTCTTGGGAGCGCAGATCGGGAGCGGGAAACCAATTTACTCCTTGATTGGGTGGAAAGGGAATTTGTATGGACCCGGTAGTCGCCCCAAATCTCATCAGGATTTTCACTCTTACTGCTTTTTCATTTTTACTGGCAGTATTGTTAACGCCGGCCTGGACCCATTTTCTGTACAAATATAAAATTACAAAGAAGCTGCGGGAAAAAACTTGGGACGGTGAGCCGGCCAAACTGTTTTTAAAACTGCATACCAGCAAAAAAGGCACGCCAACCATGGGCGGAGTGCTCATTTGGATGACGGCCGCGCTTGTGACTCTCGCGTTCAACTGGACGCGGTCGCAGACCTGGCTGCCGGTGTTCACGCTCGTGGCCTCGGGGACACTCGGGCTGATTGACGATTTTTTGAATGTGAAGGGCGTGGTGCGCGGTCTCTCTGCCAAACTCAAATTTTTTTTTCAATTTCTCATTGCCACTTCAGGAGCTTGGTGGTTTTACACCAAGCTGGATTTTTCGGAGATTCATATACCAGCGGGCAATCTGCTCGGATTGCCAGTGAATCTTGATGTCGGCTGGCTCTACGTGCCGCTGTTTATCCTCACAGTGGTTTTTTTGACTAATGCGGTAAACATCACGGATGGCCTTGACGGCTTGGCCGCGGGCACGCTGGCCGCGAGTTTTGCCGCGATTATGGCGATTGCTTTGGTCCAGGGACAAATCGGCATTGCGGCCTTCGCCGGCAGCATCATTGGAGCCTTGCTGGCATTTCTGTGGTTCAATATTTACCCGGCGCGTTTTTTTATGGGTGATACCGGGGCGTTTGCCCTGGGAGCAACCCTCGCAGTGCTCGCGTTCCTGACGAACAGTGTCGTGGTTCTGCCGATTATCGCATTTATTTTTGTGATCGAAGCCCTGTCTTCTCTGGCGCAGTGGTTTTCCAAAAGATTTTTGGGTCGTAAATGGCTGAGGATCGCGCCGCTGCATCATCATTTTGAGGCGGCCGGCTGGCCGGAAACCAAAGTGACCATGCGGTTTTGGGTCATAGCCGCGGTGATGGCGTCAATCGGTATGGTGATCGCGTTTTTGTAAAAAGTGTCCCTCTTGCGAGGGTATTCTTCTTTCCCTCTCCAGGAGATGGAGAGGGACAAAGTGAGAGGTCGAAAAAAATGAAACCCAACCTCACAACATTAACCAAAGCACTTCGGATCAATCAAACTCCTTGGGAGTTGAAACTTTGGAATTACCTGCGAGCCAACAAACTGAATGGATTCAAATTTAAACGCCAAGTTCCTGTCGGCAGGTATATAGTGGATTTTTGCTGCCAAGACGCAAGGTTGATAATCGAGTTAGACGGTGGACATCATTCTGAAAATGAAACGTCGGTTAAAGATGCGGAGAAAGAGCGTGACCTGAAATCAAAAGGTTACAAAGTCCTGCATTTCTGGAATAATGAAGTGGATAGTAATATTGAGGGGGTGATGGAAGTTATTTTGAATAATATCGACCTCTCTCCCAACCTCTCCCCATCACCTGGGGAGAGGGGTAGTTCTTCCCTCCCCAATGCATGGGGAGGGATTGAGGGAGAGGTTTGAAAGTTATGAACGAACCAATACAAACTCCAAATCCAATTCCGCCCCACCACCATTCAGTGAAGTTCTGGGTGGTTTTGGGAATAGTTTTTGCGATTATGGTTGGAGTAGGATATTGGGTGTGGGATAACAATTCCTAACGATTGGTCAGTCGAGAGTTCGGATAATAACCTATGGTTTTATAGCCCCGTAACTAAATCTGATCCTAAGGCAGAGATCGGCTTTGATATTTATTTTACGAACGCAGAAGATTCAGTTCCCGTTATTGAGACTAAAATTGTCACTATTGGAGATTTGCAGTGGACAAGGACATTATCACAAGGTATCGGGTCGGACGATGTAACTTATGGGTTAAAATCAAAAGGAAGAATTTATAGCTTCGGCACAGTCGATAAAGACGAATTGTTGAATCAAATCCTCTCCACCTTCAAATTTATTCAGTAAATTTGCCTTGTTTTAATCAAAATGGTAGTATTTAATCATGCCGATTATTGCATTACCGAAACATTTAGACTCCGGTGAAAAACTCGTCGCTGTACCGCACAAAATTTATGAGGAGTTTTTGGCGTGGCAAAAGAAATACAAATCCGCAAGAATATTTGCACCGACAGCTGCAGAAAAGAAATCTTTAGCCAGAGCTCGAAGCAATTTCCGCAAGGGCGATTATATAACATTGGATAATCCCGGCCATGGTTTGGGCTCTGCTGGTCGATAAGGCGGTCAGGAAAGCGCTACAAAGGATTCCGCAAAAAGACGCTGATCGTATTTTCCGGGTCATTCAGGACCTCTCGATTAACCCCTATGCGGGCGATATAGAGAGGATGAGAGGAGAAGCTGATGTTTGGCGCCGCAGAGTCGGCGCTTATCGTATTTTTTATGAGACGATGACCGCAAGGAGGGTTATTTATGTGTATGAGGTCAAAAGACGGACATCTACAACCTATTAGAATTTTAATCGCTCAAGGAATATGAAGCGGAATATAAAAAATTTAAGCAGGCCGCAAAATAATCTCGACCTCTCTACCCCCTCATAATCTTCCCCTTAGCATGGTGGAGAGAACTAATGTTTTATGACTTTTGATATTCTCATCAAAAAAGGCACAGTGATCGACGGCCTGGCAAACGAACCTTTTGCGGCAGACGTTGGGATTGTGGGAAACAGGATCAAGGCGGTTGGCAATCTGCAGCAGGCTCGTGGCCGGCAGGAGATCTCGGCCGCTGACTGCTTTGTTACGCCTGGGTTTATTGATATCCAGAATCATTCTGATTCGTATTTGACGCTCCTCGATCACCCCGGGATGGACGGCCTTGTGAGCCAAGGCATCACTACAGTTCTGGTCGGACATTGCGGCACGTCTCTGGCACCCCTGCCTTCGGCAGAAGCCTTCAAATCGATTCAGAAATGGCGGAGTCTCGTGGGAGCGAATATCAACTGGCAAACCTTTGATGAGTATTTGGCAGCGTTATCCGGTTACCCCCTGGGAGCTAATGTGGCCGGGCTTGTTGGTCATGCCACAGTCCGCCGCGGGATCTTGGGTGACCAGCTGCGGGCCGCGACACCAGAGGAGAGCCGGATAGTTGATGACGTATTGCGGCGCAGTATGGATGCCGGAGCTTTCGGCGTGTCACTGGGGCTCGTCTATGCGCATGAAGTCAATTCGTCAGAGCAGGAACTCCTCGCTGTGGCCAAGGCTACAGCCAGCCGTGAGAAACTTTTGAGCGTCCATTTGCGCTCGGAAGGAAGTCACGTGGTCCCCGCCCTATCCGAAGTCATTGATTTGGCAGAAAAAGCCGGTACAGCCCTCAAGATTTCTCATTTCAAGATCAGGGGCCAGAGCAATTATCATTATCTTGACGAAGCACTCTCAACTATTGATCGCGCGTATCAGCGGGGAGTGGAGGTGTTTTTTGACATTTATCCGTATACCACATCGTGGACTGTGCTGTATACCTACCTTCCCAAATGGGCTTACGAAGGCGGGAAAAAATCCATTCTGCAAAATCTCAAAGACCGGACTGCGCGCGAGCGGATACTCGTGCATCTGCGGGGACTGGAAGCGAACCTCGGGGCTGTGTTCGTCGCGTCCGCGGAGAGCAATCCGGGCCTCGCTGGCAAGACTCTCGCGCAAATTGCCGTCAACCAAGAGGTGAGCGTGGAAGAGGCCTTGCTGCGAGTGCTGGGGGGCACGGCTGCCCAAGCCATTGTCTTTGACCGCAATTTGTCAGAAGACATTATGCTCTCTTTACTCGCACACCCTTTGAGCGTCGTTGCTTCTGATGGCGCAGGCTACGGCTTTGCGTATTCGGCGACCCAAGGACTCGTGCATCCGCGATGTTTTGGGGCCATGCCGCGTTTTCTGTCACTGGTGCGTGAAAAAAAATTCATGTCGTGGAGTGAGGCCATCAAAAAAATCACGTCCCGGCCGGCTGACAAAATGAAGCTCTCGAATCGCGGCCGGATTGCGGTTGGTGCGGCTGCAGACCTCGTGATTTTTGACCCAGAGACTATTGGCAGTCGCGCAACCTATGAAAATCCATATCAGGAGGCCGACGGCGTGAGCTATGTTTTAGTGAACGGCCAGGTGGCCTTTGCGGCGCGCGCGGAGAGCAGAGCCACTGCCGGCAAGATTCTGAAATGACCCTCGAAGAGTTATCTCGCAAGCGGGTGGTGGTTTTGGGTTTGGGAGAAAATCACAAGCACCTCGTGCGCTATTTCGAAAATCATCGAATCAAGTTTGAGCTTGTCGACAAGTGGAACAGTATAACGGATATTGACGTAACCGGTTTTGACGTGGTGTTTCGAACACCCGGTGTTCCTTATTTATCGCGGTTTATTCAAGACGCTGTGGCTTCAGGGAAAGTGATTTACAGCCAAACAAAATTGTTTTTTGATCTTTGTCCAGCCAAGATTATTGGCGTGACCGGCACCAAGGGCAAAGGCACGACCGCGACGTTAATTCATAAAATTCTCCAGGCTGGGGGATTGAAAACTTATCTTGCTGGCAATATTGGTCTTGATCCATTTGAGTTTCTGGACGAATTAAAGGCAGAGGATTGGGTTGTGCTCGAGCTTTCCAGTTTTCAGATCCAAGATCTGCACAAGAGCCCGCATATCGCCGTGGTGCTGAAAATCACCCCCGAACACCTTGATTATCACAAAAATTTTGAAGAGTACCTTGCGGCCAAATCCACGATTGTGAAATTTCAATCAGCCGAAGACGCGGCCGTTTTGAATTATGATAGCGAGGTCGTAAGGGTCCTTGCTCGGCAAACTAAAGCTCGGGTTTTTTGGAATTCAGTCATGCAAGCGGTCAAGCCTGGGTGTTTTGTGAAAGGGGAGAAGATCATCTTTGACGAGTTGCCGGTTATGGATGTTTCCGAAGTGGGGCTCTTCGGACGTTTCAATTTGGAAAATGTCACAGCCGGCATCGCTGCTACCGCAGCAGCAGGGATCACTGACCGCACGCTCATCAGAAAAGTTGTTTCCGAGTTTCACGGCCTCGAGCATCGCCTGGAATTCGTGGGGAAAATTAATGGCGTGCGTTATTTCAATGACTCGTTTTCTACTACGTCGGAAACAGCTGCTGCTGCCGTGAGCGCGTTTGACACACCAGTGATTTTGATAGTCGGCGGGTCTGAAAAAAAAGCGGATTATACAGGCCTTGCCAAAGTCATAGCGGCAAGGCAGATCACTGCATTGCTGGCGATAGGAACCACCGGGCCGAAGATTGCAGCGCTTGCGCGCGAGGCGGGGTATGCGGGAAAGATTTATGACACTGCGCTTTCCGACATGCCCTCGATCGTTGGTAAAGCCGCGAGCCTCGCGCATTCCGGCGACGTGGTGCTGCTGTCTCCCGCTTCCGCAAGCTTTGATATGTTCGAGAACTACAAACAAAGAGGGCAGTGGTTTAAGAAGTATGTGAATGAACTCCCTTAAACGTCGAGCTTTTGGTAAAATAAAAAGATGGTGAGAAACAAACGCAGTAAACAGAAAGATAAATATTGGAGAGTCCCGGACCAAGCGCTGTTGGGTGTTGTGCTTGCGCTTCTGATTACGGGTTTGGCTGCTGTGTCGTCCGCGTCGGCGGTGTTGTCGTTCGAACGGTTTGGGCATAGCAACTATTATTTTTTCCGGCAACTGATTTTTGTGGCCATCGGTTTGGGACTGCTCTTTGTGGTGAGCCGCGTTGATTATCACCTCTGGAAGAAATTCGCGGGCTGGATCCTAATTTCTGGAGTTATTGCTTTGATTTTGGTGGCAATTCCGTCTCTCGGCTTCAAAAGCGGAGGGACGCGGGCTTGGTTCAATCTCGGGCCGTTTTTGCTCCAGCCGTCCGAGTTTGGCAAGCTCGCGTTAGTGATCTATCTCGCGTCGTGGTTTGATCGCAAGGAGGGTGCGGAGACAAATTTTTGGTTTGGCATTGTCCCGCCGCTCCTCGTTGTTTTGGGTTTGACTGGCCTCGTGCTCATTGAGCCTGATCTGGGTACAGCCATCGTTTATGGGATTGTTGCATCCGTGATGTTTTTTGCCGCTGGCGCGAGATATAAATACCTCATTGGATTGGGCGCGGTTGCTTGCGGCGCTTTGTGGCTGCTCGTCTTAGCGGCACCATATCGGATCGCGCGCATCACCACATTCCTGCATCCCGAGCAGGATCCGCAAGGCAGTGGTTATCACATCATGCAAGCACTCATTGCCATTGGCTCCGGAGGCTTATGGGGATACGGATTTGGAGCGAGCCGTCAGAAGCACAATTATTTGCCGGAATCAATTGGCGACTCGATTTTTGCGGTCATGGCCGAAGAACTTGGGTTTATCCGAATCGTACTGGTTGTGCTGTTATTTTTAGGATTTGCATTCATCGGCTTGCGAATCGCCCGCAGAGCGCCGGATCGCTTTGGACAACTTTGCGCGGTGGGTCTCACGGCTTGGGTGGTGTTTCAGGCGATCGTGAATATGGGGGCGATTTCAAATCTCTTGCCACTTACAGGCATTACTTTGCCGTTCATCAGTTACGGCGGCTCAAGCTTGCTGTCTGTATGCATAGCAGCTGGCGTGATGCTAAACATTTCTAGACAACAAGTTTAGGTTGTCTTGTGGTATAATAATAAGATGTTAGCAGCCAGAAAAAAACTGGCCATTCTGCGAGTCCGGCTTCAAAAGCGCTTGGCTGCGCACCCCTCGCCCAAATTTGAGGCAGTCGAGGCACAGCCCTTGTTAACGCCATGGCATTTGTTTTGGGCGCGACTGGGATTTGTGCGCGCTTCGAAATCTGCAGATTTGAGCTTGTTTGCTGCGGGCAGTTTTGTTCTGCTTGCGGGATTTGCCATAGTGGCCGGGCTGTCTTCTGGAGTTTCCGATACCAAACGGATTTTGGGCGAAACTGTCGTGGGGATGGAATTTTTGCGCGGCCAGGACCTTGCGGCCGCGCGCGTAAAATTTTCTGCCATCGAAACCGAGATCCGCTCATCCGATGTGGGCGCGATCGCGGGTCGCATCCCCGAAGTGTCAGCTCATTTGATCGCCGCGTTTGAGATTTTACAAGCTGAAGAGGCAGAGCCTTCGGCTTTGGATTTGCGCTGGGACAGCGCGGCCAACGCTTCAGACCCGTCATTCGCTGCTAAATTGCGGCAAAGCCGTGGCCGTTGGGAGCAGGCAGCAGGCGAGATCAGGGAGGCTGAAAATCTTGCCGGCAATTTACCCATAAATCTTCTACCCGCGAAACTCGGGGACGAGGTGGCATCTGGGCTAGGCTTGCTGCGCGCCGCGCGCGTGTCTTTGGAGAAAGCAAGCGAGCTTTCCGGAATGCTTCTGACACTTCTCGACGGAGAGCCAAAAAATTATTTATTGATATTTCAGAACAACAATGAAGCGCGGGCCACTGGTGGGTTTATTGGCACTTACGGCCTGGTGGAACTCGGGCGGGGACGGATAAAAATTAACAAAATTGAATCGATCTATGAACCCGACGGCCAGCTCCGCGAGCGGATCGCCGCCCCAGGACCGCTCCGCCGGCAGGTCACAGAGCTTTGGGCGATGCGGGATAGCAACTGGTTCGCCGATTTTCCGAGTTCGTCGCGCAAAGCTTTGGAATTTTTGGAAAAGGAGACCGGAGTGCTCGCAGATGGGGTGATTTCTCTCACTCCGGATGTGTTTGAGAGCTGGCTGCGGATTACAGGTCCAGTGGCCATGCCAGAGTACGGAGTAGTGCTTAGCGCGCAAAATTTCCGCGAGACAGCGCAATCCAAGACTTCGGTTGATTATGACCGCATACTCAATCAGCCAAAAAAGTTTTTAGCAGATTTCGCGCCGCGTGCCCTCTCCTCGCTCGGGAGTCTAGATAAAGCCCAGCGCATTGCTCTGCTTGAGAGTTTGAGCGCGGTGGCCGAGCAAAAACAGCTGCTGATGTTTTCGCTCGATCCCGCAATCGAAAAAACCATTCGAGACGCTGGGATCGGCGGCGAGATTCGCAAAACTCCGGGTGATTATCTTGCAATAATTCACAGCAATGTAGGCGGCGGCAAGACTGACCAGGGGATGGAGCAGAGTGTGGAAAAACGCGTTACAATCGACGAGCTTGGTAGACAGGTCTCACACCTTCGCATCACGAGAACCAACAATGCCACAAACGAGCTGTATTTTCCCAAAAATGTGGATTTCATGAGAATTTTGGTACCGGAAGGGGCAAAAATTTCGAGTGCCAGCGGTTTTGACCCGGAAGAGCTGCTGCCTTCGACCATGCCCGGAGTCGCTGCTGATCCGGATTTGATTTTCTGGGACAGCGAGATTAAGCGCGACTGGCGCACCGGGGTTTTTGTCGGCCGGGAAGCTGGGTACACTGTGTTTATGGGCTGGCTCTCTCTTAACCCCGGAGAAACGAAAACCGTGGAGCTCGTCTACGAGCTTCCGCAGCAGGGACCCGAGTATACTTTGCTCCTGCAAAAACAAGCAGGAAGCAGGGAATTTAAATTTACCCTTGATGTCCAAATGCCGTCGGAAATTATCTATCAATATCCCAGTTTTGCCGAAGCGGAAACCGTGGACCAAGATCGATTTTATGCGGTACTAGGGCGCTGAATCAATGTCCTCCATTTTGCGTTCTACCATAATCGTCGCGATTTTTTCGATTCTTGCGAAGATCACCGGGCTCGTGAAATTTATTGTCCTTTCTAATCGCTTCGGCGCTGGCCGTGAGACAGATATTTATTTTGCGGCTTTTCGCGTGCCGGATTTTATTTTCAACCTACTGATTGCCGGCACGTTGTCCGTGGCGTTTATTCCGGTGTTCGTCCAATATGTCGCACGCGACCGTCGTCAAGCATTTGCAGTGGCATCCTCAATATTTAACTTGACGATGTTGGTGATGGGCGTTTTTGGTTTTATCGGGATACTGGCTGCACCGTGGCTTATGCGCTTGATTGCTCCGGGTTTTGACTCTGGCGCGCAAGCAGAAACCGTCACCCTGACCCGGATCCTCATGTTCTCGCCGCTCATTTTTAGTCTGTCGAGCATTCTCACCAGCATTTTGCATTCGTTTAAGAGATTTTATTTGGCTGCGACTGGTCCGATTTTCTATAATTTGTTAATTATTTTCGGGATTGTATATTTGCATCCGCGGTATGGTTTCGTGGGCGTGGTCTGGGCTGTGGTCGCTGGGGCGCTCCTGCATTTCGTGCTGCAGCTGCCAGCAAGTCTCCGACTCGGCCTGCGGCCGCTTCAGCATCTGGCGCTTGACCACCCGGCAGTCAAGGCTATCGGCAAGTTGTTTGTGCCGCGCATCCTGGGCATTGATTTAGGGCAAGTGAGCCTGCTTGCTTCGTCGGTCATCGGCAGCTTTCTCGCGGTAGGCAGCATAGCCCGGTACAATTACGCTTATGATTTGGAAACCTTGCCTTTGGGGATTTTTGCGATCGCGTTTGCGGTCACTGCTTTTCCGGTTATGAGCGGATTTGCCGCGCAAAAGGATTTTGATGGGTTTAGAAAATTTTTGTCGAAAACCATGGTGCAACTGCTGTTTTTGATCATCCCCATATCCGTGCTGATGCTGGTATTGCGAGCGCAAATCGTGCGATTGCTGTTCGGGGCTCTTCAGGGCACAAAATTTACTTTTGAAGATACTCGGATCACGGCTGCGGCTTTGGGTTTTTTTGCGCTCTCGCTCTTTGCCCAGAGCCTCATACCGCTTTTGGCCCGCGGGTTTTATGCGCTCCACAACACCATAGTTCCGGTAACAGTCGGTGTCTTGGCTGCAACGCTGAATCTCGTCCTGTCCTATGTGCTCACGCGCCAGCATGGAGTTGAGACCATGGCTCTGGCATTTTCTGTGGCAGCGATTTTTGATGCTGTGATGCTGTTCGTGCTGCTGCGGAAGCACCTGGGCAGGGATCTCGATGATGATGTATTGATCGTACGACTCTTGAAAATTTGCACAGCTTCTGTTGCCGCGGGGATCGCGGCCTACGCGGCGCTTTATCTCATCGCGCCATTCGTGAATATGCAGACTTATGCGGGTGTGTTTTTGCAAGGAGCAGGTGCGGCCAGCATCGGGGTGCTGGCTTATTTTGTTGCCGGAATTTTAGCCAAACTTCAGGAGGCTCGCGAATTTATCGCTGTGCTAAAATCCTGGTTTACGAAATTTTCCCGCCCGGTTGTGGCGGTCGTGGAAAACATTATCAATGACCTCCGTTTGGGCTGATCGATGCCAGCAATTGACACAGCGCGAGGAGGGGGAGTATAATGTGTTTATGATATTCAAATCCAGCCAGATTATCGGAATTACCGAGATTATTCCTTCCAAGCGAAGGCTGGGTTTTGAATGTTAGCAGACTAATTTTCAAGACATTGACCAGACCTTCGCTTCCAGGCGAAGGTCTTTTTTTAGGAGGAAAAATGATTGGCGAAAAAAACGATTCGAAACAATTTTGGGACGTGCCAAAGGCTGCATTTTTGTCCGTGGGTGGAATCGAGAGACCAGTTTACCCATTAGGCATCTCACCAGAAGGGGAAATGTATCTCTCGGAAAATCCTCTGAATATTGAACCGCTGCAAGGCAAATGGAGCAAGGCGCTACTTGTCAAAACCTATAAAGAGGTTGTCCTGGTCGAATTGACTCACGATCGAGCTGTGTTTCGCTACTAAATCGTCAGGCTCCCGGGTGGAATTTTCCACCCTTTTTTATTTCTCCCCCACCCTTGACACCCCGCCTTCTCCTGGTCTAAGCTATGCAGGCATGACAGGAGGGTTAAACCTCAAGTCATGCTCCAGG
>JAHFJD010000035.1 GCA_023246055.1 Candidatus Doudnabacteria bacterium | reverse complement strand
AACTATTTTTAAGAAAAACAGGCTGCCAATAGCTCAAGGGTTTTATTTAAGCAAGGTAATATGGAAGAAGCGCCACCGTTCAGTGATGCAACGTATGCAACCTCCAGTGATTGTTAAGGATATTACAGGCACAGATAGCAAGGGAATTTTTGTTTTGGATCATGGCATAAGTGGCGTACAATTGGACGACAAAATACAAAAAATTTTGGCAATACATAAGCAAGTAATCGTTGAAAAATTTATTAAACACGCGTATGAGGTCACGTGCCTAGTGGTCGGCAATCGTGAATGCCGGGCTTACCCCCCAATTGGAGTCCGCAGTTCTCTCATATTCAGCGCTAAAATGAAAGCGAGCGATAGTCTCAAATTTGAAATACCAGCAAAGTTGCCAAAGAATATCGTGAAAAAGGTTCAAAACATTGCCAGACGCGCTCATAAAGCCTTGGGTTGTAGAACTTTCTCCCGTGCTGATATACTGATAAAAAGCGGGATACCCTATCTCTTGGAGGTTGATGTCCACCCCGGATTTCGCAAGATGAGCGCGTCCGCACTGGCTGCGAAAGCAGCAGGAGAAACACTCAATGATTTATTTATTAAGTTTTACAAATTAGCAGGAGGGATGGATGACTGAAAGAATGCGTTTTGCGGATTTTCATATGGACCGTGCAAACCCGTGGTTGGAAGAGATTTTAAATAACCCAGAGTTCCGTTACGCCGCGTCGCGAAAAAAACAGCTGCCAAGAGAAGGACTAGAAAAGCTGGATTTGCATTTCGCTACTATATATAGGCGAGCAAGCGATGAAATTAAATCCGCGGCGAGGACCGGAAATGAGCAGGTTTTAGCAACAGTCAGAACAGAGCTCGAAAAGCTCATTGATTATTACCGCACGACCGATCATTTTCATGTGATAGAATCATACAGCGACCTGAAACTCCAGGACAGGTACGATGCTAACAACATTGTCCTCCATTTAGAAGGAGCCGATATAATCACAAATCCAGACGTTGTCGATGGGCTTTATGAACGAGGAGTCCGTTCCGTTGGTCTCGTTTACAATCATGACAACAAATTGGGAGGAGGGGCTCGGGGTAAGAAGGATCGGGGTCTCACGGCGCTCGGCAAGAGGGTCGTTGATCGGATGATCCAGAAGGGAATAATTATTGACACTTCCCATGCGAATCACAAAACCTCGCGCGACATACTCCAGAGAGTGGGGGACTATACGAAAACCGTAACTACGCATACGACTGGCTTTTATGGGATGACACAACGCGACATTACAGCAGATATTCTTGAGGATATAGCGCGAAAGGGAGGTGTGGTCGGTTTTTTTCCCGTAAAGCCGATGTTCCCGAGCTTTGAGAAATACATCGAAAATTTCAGAAAGGCTAGCGATGTTGCTGGATCTGTAAATCATCTTGCATTTGCGAGTGATTTTGGTGGACTGGACGCAGAACACTTATTTGAAGAGTTCGATGAGATTGGCAAACTAAGTTTGGTGGCGGAGCAATTGTCAGAATTGGGTCGCTTCACCGACGACGACGTGGCCAAAATAATGTACGGTAACGTCGAACGAATTGTAAAACAACTTTAGGACATCTAATCTGTCCTAATTTTTTTATGAAAATCCGCGGGGTAGTGAAAAAACATCTGGGGCGGGGGAGGAAGCTGGGATTCCCGACCGCCAATCTGGAAGCGCCAGAAGGGGTGGAGGGGGGGATTTATGTTGCTCTCGTTCATTCGACCTCTCTCCCAACCTCTCCCCGGGCCTGGGGAGAGGAGTTGAAGCCGGCCTTGGCATTTATCGGAGCGGCAGAGACGTTTGGCGAGATCCAAAAGAGATTAGAAGTGTATATTTTCGATTTTAACAGGGACCTATACGGACAGGAGATTAGTGTCCGGCTGCTCCAGAAATTACGAGACAACATTAAATTTAATTCGCAGGATGAACTTATTGCCCAAATGAAACAGGACGAAATACAGGCCCGAGAGTTTTTCAAGACATACGGTCGGACAGAATAATACACGCTGTACAATTCCCACCAAAGGCGGGCAAGCGCGCGAATTGTACAGCGGATCAACCCTGCTGATTCCGGTCTTCACGAAAATGTCACTCTTGTGCTACAATAGTGGCATTCTTAGGGCAATCCAGCCCCAGTTGAATTAACTGGAGCTGGAGACTGGATCCGCTAGACGCGGAAGCAGTGTGTGGAAGTAATGGTTGAAGAAGTTCCTGTTTGCATGTGCCCTGGAGTTATTTCAGGGGTTTTTTTGTTTGTCATCCTGAACTTGATTCAGGATCCATTAAATAATATAGATTCCGGATCAAGTCCGGAATGACAAGGGTATTTATGAACCAATACAAACTCGGTCCCTGGTTCGTCACGATCGCGGCTCTTCTGTGGGCAGCGGACGCCCCGTTTCGCCAATTTTTAGCCAAGGAACTATCAGCTCCAACCATTGTCCTGATGGAGCATATGGTTATCGCTGCGCTGGTGTTTCTGTTCCTTGGCAAATACCTCGGCGAATTGAGAAATTTGAACCTGCGAGAGTGGGGCAGCGTAATTTTCATCGCTTTGGGCGGCTCGGCCCTAGCCACCATTTTTTTTACCAGAAGTTTTATGGAATTTAATTTCCAGCCCACAGTGCCAATATTACTACAGAAGGTTCAGCCCTTATTTGCCATGCTGCTGGCCGCGATAGTGTTACGTGAAAAACTCGTTAAAAACTTCTGGATCTGGGCGGCCGGCGGGATTTTCGGCGCCTACCTGCTCACTTATCCTGATGCCAGAGTTCAGGATTTTTCGCTATCCGGGCGCAATCTCGGCGCCTTGCTGGCGCTCGGAGCGGCATTTTTTTGGGGCGGATCCACAGTGTTCGGCAGGCTGGTTCTACAAAAAATTAGCTTCCAGGCTATGACTGCGGTTCGCTTCCTCGGAGCACTGGTGTTTTTGATCATAATCCAGCTATATTACGGACGTATGTCAGAGATCAGTACGGCCACGGGCAAAGATTGGCTGTTTGTGCTAATCATCGCTGTTGTCGCGGGATTTGTGTCCCTGTTTATCTACTACCGGGGTTTGAAATTCACGAGTGCCAGCATCGCCACGATCTGCGAGCTCGCCTTCCCCCTCGCTGCCGTAATCGTAAATTGGATTGTCCTGGACTCCAAACTTTCCGCGATTCAGATCGCTGGCGGGCTCGGACTGCTCATCGCGGTCACGAGACTATCTCTCATCAACATGAAGGAAAATGCTATACTTCATGTGTGAAGCTCGCAATCAAAAACCCTAAAGCCATCTTCTGGAGCGCTTTCTCAGTCAGTTTGCCGCTGTTTTTTTATCCGTTTCGAGTCCACGAAGGCTTGGGACTCGGGCTAGATAAGGTGGTTCATTTTGGGATTTTTGCGGTCCTCGGATTCTACGGATTCAGGTCCTACGAAAACAAGATTTACCATACCGCAACCCTGCTCGCTGTTTACGCATTTGTAATCGAATTCGTCCAGGGCGCGTATCTGCCTTCTCGAAATTCCGATTTGTATGATGCCATTGCCGGCTGTATTGGCCTGGGAGTGGTGTTTTTGTATCGCAAAACAGGGAAATAATGAAATTACCGAAAATCAAGCTGCCGAAGGCAAAATCTCACAAAGGCGAAAATGGCCGGCTTTTGATCATCGCCGGCTCTGAAAAATATCACGGTTCGCTACTCTATGCCATCAAGGCCGGTTCACATATCGTGGATTTGATTTACGTTTTGAGTTCAAGAAAAAATTTACGATTGATTCGAAGACTAAAATTTGGCACAGCGGAATTTATCGCAGTTGATGAACCCCTCCTCGTGAGGAGGGGTCGGGGAGGTTATCACCCCCTCTTCATCTCCCCCTCACCTGCCCGACATCGCTTGGGCGAACTCCAGGCGGGCGGGCGAGGGGGAGAAATACTGCCTGACTGCGTGCTCATTGGGCCGGGAATGGGAGTATCAAAACGAACGTATAAGCTAGTCAAGACAGTGCTAAAGAGCGGAATTAAAGTAGTTTTAGACGCTGATGCTTTGAATGTCATGGACGAAAAATTGAAGAAATGTTTGCACCCGAATTGTATCCTCACTCCGCATAGAGGGGAATTCAAACGGTTATTTGGAAATTCGACAGAATTGACGATCGTTAAAAGTGTGGAACATCGTTACAGGTGCACTATTTTGCTCAAAAGTCCTGATGCTGATGTGATCGCCAGCCCTGGGCATAAACTCGTTTTGAACCATACCGGCAACCAAGGCATGACCAAAGGCGGTACTGGTGATGTGCTCGCCGGACTGGTTGCGGGATTATTTACGAAGAACGATGCATACACCGCCGCAGTGATCGGGGCCTATGTTAACGGCAAAGCAGGCGATGAGCTCTATAAAAAAGTCGGGCCTTTCTATGATGCCGAGGATTTGGTGGAGCGGATTCCAAAGACGCTTTTTCATGTCATCGCGAGGTAATCCCCGCCCGCAACGCCTGGGCGTAAGCGATGACGGGCAGGCGAAGCAATGCAGTGAGAGATTGCCACGGCGAGTACGCCTCGCAATGACAATACACATATGAAAATAGTAATAGACACAAACATATTGATAAACGCTGCAGCTGACGACAATTCCGTGGCTTTCCGCATCATCCGAGAAGTTATTGAAGGAAGGCTTCAGGCGTTTGCCACTCATCAAACCATGGGCGAAAATCGGCAAATGTTGCGCAAGCTCGTCCGCGACCGTGAATACAGAGAATCGCTCGAGGAGTTCTTCCGCAACCTCAACATTGTAAAAATCTACGAACACGTAAATGTCGTGACTGACCCCGAAGATAACAAACTGATAGAATCTGCAGCAGCATCAGGCGCGGATTTCCTCATCACCAAAGATAATGAAGTGCTGGATGTCGGCGAGTATCACAGAACCAAAATCGTCACCCCGGAAGAATTTTGGGCCACATATAAAAACGACGAAGACAGCGGCCGCTCCTGGAACGACTGGACAAAGATGCTAATGGGGGAATAAGGAGTAAATTCATTTGTATCTAGGCGCATACTTCGCAACCTCACCCTAACCCTCTCCCAAATGGGAGAGGGGAGTTCTTGGCAAAAAAACCGGGGCGTCGAGAGTGACGATCCGGTGTTATTACGTATCTTGTATAGAACGGCAGTTATTTGATCTTTCTGAGCCGTCTACGTTTGAATCGAGTAACCCATGTCGAGGCAATGAAGATGTCACCCGATAAAGCGTCTTTGAAGCCCTCGATTTTTCCAGCAGTAGCTTCAACCAAAGAGCGGTATTTTGGATTAGTGACATACCGATGCATTGTTTGTCTTGTACAACCGATTTGTTCGGCGGCCTCTGGAATCGACAGGTAAACTCGACCTTTAATTCGAGTACTCATAGCATCCTCCTAAGATGTTCAATTTCAAAATGACCTCTTATCATAGCGTTTTATATTTCTATCGTCAAGTGCTAAAATGAAGACATGACGCAAGCGACAGAGTTGAAATTAAAAGCCAAATCAAAGCTCCTCGAAGGGCTGAATGTTGAGCAAAAAAAAGCTGTCACGCATCGGGACGGACCGCTTTTGATTGTGGCGGGGGCCGGCACTGGGAAAACCACGGTCATCACTAGGCGCATTGCGTATCTCATCGAGCAAGGTGTGAAACCGGAGCAAATACTCGCGCTCGCGTTCGGCGAAAAGGCTGCAGGGGAAATGGAAGAGCGCCTTGATTTGCTTCTGCCGACCGGAGGATACTACAATCTGCAAATTTCCACTTTTCACGCGTTTGCTGAACAGATTTTGCATGAATATGGCCTGGAAATCGGCCTGCCGGATTTCAAGGTCCTCGATGAGGTCGGCCAGTGGCTGCTCATCAGAAATAATCTTGATAAATTCGACCTGCAATATTATCGGCCCATTGGTAATCCCACGAAATTTATCAAGGCCATGCTGGCGCATTTTTCGAGGCTGAAGGATGAGCTCGTCAGCCCCGAGGAGTATTTGGGGTATGCGGAGAAGATCGAATTGAATTCATCAGCTACAGAAACACGGACCCCCCACCTAGCCTCCCCCACAAGGGGGGAGGAAAAAGAAAATAGTGTCTCTCCACCAGGTGGGGAGGGAGGGGCTGAAGAATTGAAACGGCTGCAAGAAGTCGCAGGAGCGTTTCACACTTATCAAAAACTTCTCCTCGACAATTCAGCTCTAGATTTCGGCGACCTTATCAATTACACGCTTGACCTCTGTAAAAAGCGACCCCGAGTCCTCGAGCGGTTGCGTTCACGATTCCAATACATTCTAGTGGACGAGTTTCAGGATACTAACCTTGCGCAGTATGGACTCATGAAGCTGCTGGCCGCGCCTCATAATAACATCACTGTCGTCGGTGATGATGATCAAAGTATTTACAAATTCCGCGGAGCTTCAATCTCGAACATTTTGCATTTCCAGCGCGACTACCCGCAGGCCAAATTTATCTCGCTGACAATAAATTATCGTTCTACGCAAAAAATCCTGGACAGTGCATACCAATTCATTCAGGCCAACAACCCCGATCGGCTGGAGGTTAGGCTCAAACTGTCAAAAAAATTGAACAGTCAAACTCAAGAGAGGGGAGAGATCGTACATTTGGATGCACAGACGTATCTTGAGGAAGCAGAGACAGTGGTGAGTAAAATTGTTGAATTAAAATCAGCCCCCTCACCCCAACCCTCTCCCGCGAGGGGCGAGGCAGAAAATTCGTGGAATGATTTTGTGATTCTGGCGCGGTCACACGCCACGCTCGATCCGTTTCTGAACAAACTGGATGCGCTACAAATCCCCTATATCTATTTTGCCAACAAAGGGCTCTACAATAAACCCATCATCATCGATTTGCTGTCGTATTTTCGCCTGCTCGACAATTACCACGAAAATACTGCGCTCTTTCGAGTCTTGAAATTTGCCCATTTCAAAATCGCAAGCAGGGCAATCATCGAGCTTGGAGCGCTCGCAAAACGCAAATCCTGGTCCTTGTTTCAAGCCATAAAGCAAGTTGCCACCCTGGACCTTGATGAGGACTCGCTAGCTGGAATCCGCGAACTGCTCGCGCTCCTTGAAAAGCATAGCGAATTTGCCAAGCGCAAATCTATGGGCGAGATCTATGTTTTGGTCATCAATGATTTGCATTTCTCTTCGCAGATTCGCTCTGACAGCCTTACGGGTTTGCAAAACGCTCGGTATCTTGAGATATTTTATCGCCGCATCCAGGATTTTCAAAACGAGAGTCCTGACAAATCACTGAAAATTTTCATGAATATGATTGGCCTCGAGCTCGAAGCGGGGGAGGAAGGTGATCTGCAATTCGACCCGGAAGCAGGCCCTGAAGCTATAAAACTCATGACCGTCCACGCGGCCAAAGGACTCGAATTTAAATACGTTTTTGTGGTTGGCCTCGTGGACAAACGATTCCCCACTATGGAGCGACGCGAACAAATCGAGATCCCCACGGAACTCATCAAGGAAATCTTGCCGGAGGGCGAGGTCCATCTCGAGGAAGAGCGGCGGCTGTTCTATGTCGCCATGACACGAGCCAAATCAGGATTATATCTGACCTCTGCAACCGATTACGGTGGGAAGCGCGCAAAAAAACCTTCACGGTTTTTGGTTGAATTGGGATTCGCGAAGGAGTCAAGCAAACTCCCGACGGGAAAAGTGGAATTAAAATCGCCCCCCTCCCTAACCCTCCCCACAGGGGGGAGGGAAATAAAATCGTTACTCCCTCTGCCTAAATATTTTTCATTTTCGCAAATCTCCTTGTTCCGCCGCTGTCCTCTGGAATACAAATACCGCTACCTCATGCATTTGCCGGTGCCTGGCAGTGGCAATATGTCTTTTGGAATTACCATCCATACCACTTTCGAAAAATATCTAAAAGTCTACACACAGCAACTCGGGGCGCCGGATCTGTTTGGATCGGTGAATGCCAATCCTCTGCTACCAGCTTTCAACGTCCTTGAAAAATATTACGCGCAGTCATGGATCGATGAATGGTATGAATCGAGGGAGCAACTCGAGCAATATCGTAAATTGGGCCATCGCATGCTCAAAGATTTTTATGAAGAATGTGTGGCCCGACGGCCGAAACCTAAATATCTAGAAAAATCCTTCAAGCTGAAGCTGGGTAATTATTATTTCATGGGCAAGCTCGATCGAGCGGATGAAAGCGATCAAGGTCTCGTGATCATTGACTACAAAACTGGGGAGCCGCGCCCCATAGAAAAAGTGGAAAAAGATCAGCTTTTGGTCTACCAGTGGGCGGCGTCAGACCTTCTCGGAGAACAGGTCGGAGATTTGCAATATTGGTTTTTACAGGATAGATTAGAGAAGAGGTCGTTTATTGGAGAGAACAAAGACATTGAAAAAGTAAAGACTGATTTTCTCGAGACTATTGGCGAGATCGTCAGCTGCACGAAAACGAATGGATTTCTACGAGCTGACCAGCAAACACCGCATAAAAATAAATGCAAATTTATGGAGTTAGAATTGTAATGGCCAATTTAATAAATCCTGCCAAACAAAAAGCGATAGTGGTGGCTGTGACAGCACTAACTACTTTGTTGGGTCTGGAGGCAGCAAGTATATCTCTGGGGCTGTACCAATTAGAGAAATTTCTTTTGATCTGTTTCTACGTATATCTATTTTTGGTGATATGGCAGAGTTTTATCTTTGATTTACATCTTAAAAAGAGCTACACATGGCATGGGTTCGAAAAATCATTTTGGACTGCGCTCAAAGCCCGGTTTCGCTACATGGTCGAGACGCATCACTTTTTACATTATCAGAATTATCTCATCCTGCCGGCAATAATCTACTGGTCTGCGGTGGGGCTGTTGTTTCTCAATCCTTTTGACCAAACTCTAAAACAAGTCGTAATCTTTTGCACCGCTACGGTGCTCACAATCGCGACCTGGTATCTCAAAACGGTTTTTTACGACCATCACGGCGCGCACCACACCGTGAGGCAGATAATTTTTTTGGTGAAGCTCGGTGGCGCTTATCTGTCGTTCGCCGCGGCTTTCGGCCTCACGTTGTATCTTGGCGTGGATTTGTTAACATTCGCCCTTGTAATTTTCGCCCTAAGTTTTTTGCTGTTCCATCAAGCTTTTTTCCAGCACCATTACAACGGCTATAAAACCGTAGAGATCTTCAGCGTATGCGGGATTGTGCTATCGTGGGTTGCTGCCCTAGTGTACCTGTTTTGGAATGTTAATTATTTCACTGGCGCGCTCGTGATCGCTGCCGTATACATTGCCTGCTGGGGAATCGTGCAGCACAAATACATTGACCGAAACCTCACGCGGGAGATTGTTTACGAATATTTGTCTGTGCTGTTTGTGGTGATAGTGCTCGTATTCAGCATGACCAATTTCCGAGAACGAATCGCCGACCCGAATGTCCCGAATTTTCACCCGAATGTCCCGAATGACAGATAGTGGAAATTCGGCTGGGCGCATTCGGATATCCAAGCGTGGCGAGGTTCGGCCATTGGCATGCTACCACCACCAAATGAGAATGGAAATCAAAGTAATCAGCAAAAAGCTCGTTAGATGATACGATGAATGACTGCGCACGACATTGATCTCACCGGCTTGCGCTAACATTTCGTGGCGATGGATGATAACGCTGTCGATTGTCAGCAGAACTAAAAGGGCCAGACCTATCAGGGTAAAGAGATACCTACCAAAGGTGAAAGTTGTTGTCAGGGAGTGCGCGAGACTATCGCTGGGTCTTGGAAATTCGTTTTCCGGAGGCCGAGTTACAGATGTAGCTGGAGTTGGAGGAGGTTGAGCGACTGGAGTTGGAGGAGGTTGAGCGACTGGAGTTGGAGGAGGTTGAGCGACTGGAGTTGGAGGAGTCGTAACCGGTGGCGGATTGGGTGGAGTTGGCGAATTTTGAGTTGATTTTACTACTGGCGTCGGGGGTGGTTGCGGTGGCGGCGGAATCGGTGAGATCTGCGGCTGTTTTGGCTCCCGTTTTGCTCCAAATAGACTAGCCGTGAGATTAGTGTAACGCCCCTTATAATCGCCATAAAGCGCTGTCAGGCCTTGGTCCAGGAAGTCAGTGTGCAGTAGATTTGCGCGGTGCGTTGGACTATCAAGCCACGCCTTGATCATGCCTTCCGAGGTCAAAAAATCGAGGGCTAAATTCTCACCAAGAATCTTGTAGGCACCGTAGCCGGCTGCGATAATCTTTGGCCAGACATAATTGCCGTCAGGATCCACATGGGCGAAATAGTCGCGATCAATCATGTCCTGCGCTTTCTGGGAGGACGCTACGAGCAAGCTATTGTCAGTCTTTAGGATGTTTAGATTCCGAGACGCGCGCTCATTGTTAATAAGCGTCATCAGGGGTTGGGATTCAACAGCAGCGCTGCCTGCGGGACTTGCTCCCAAAAGCAGCCTCAAAATCACGAGCGCCAGGCCATATATCAAAAAAGCCTTATACGATAAAGCGGCGGGGTGGTAGTTGTTTTGTTCTGAAGCGATAAAATAGCTGGAAATTCTCGACATCTTTATGGTATAATTATAGCATACAACATGGGGAATATTTGGGTTTGGATAGTTAGCATGGTATTGGGCGGGGCCGGAGCGGGGTGGATAATCATCCGATTTTCCCCACAATCCGAGAAATTTTGGGTTCTGCCGTCGGCATACACAGCGATATTTCTGCTGTTTTACGGAATTACAGCTTTGACCGGTTTTTGGATCCGAACAAAATTTTGGAAAAAATCCGGCAGAAACGAAATGTATAGAGCGTCAGCCAGGCAAGGGCTGTTTTTTGGGCTCATGAGCGTCGCGGTGTTGACGCTGCTCTCTGAAAATCTTTTTTCTTGGTGGACCATGGGTCTCTTATTCGCGATTTTTATACTTTTGGAAATTTATGCCAGGTAGCGAATACACAACTGAACAAAAAACCGAAAATAGTCCCGATTATGTTGTGATGCCTGATATTCCAGATAATGCCTCTCCCGATAATGGCGGAGGGTCGAAGCTGACAGGGGGGTTGTCTGGCACAAGAGGCAAGTTCTGGATGCTCATAGGGGCGGGGGTGATTGTGCTCGCGATATTGATAAGCTTAGGATATTTGCTGTTTACACAACAGACTGAATCCGTGACCCAGAATGAAGCCCCGGAGATCGTTGTCGGTAAAAAATCAGACGTGCGGAGCCAAGATTCTGATTCAGACAATGATGGACTAAATAATTCAGACGAAGCGGTGTTGGCAACAGATGTAAATAACAGCGATAGCGATAGCGACGGGCTGGCTGATGGAGATGAAGTTCATGTTTATGGATCCGATCCGAAGCTCATTGATACAGACGGAGACACATTCAATGACAGCCAAGAAGTCTCCCGAGGGTATAGTCCGAAAATTAACACTCACGAGAAAGCCAGCGATTCTGAAAAGCAAACATGGCTGGCAAATATCGTCAAATACGGGATACACGAACCAACTATCAGCGCGCTCAAATCGCAGCCAACGCCCGAATCGGTCGTCTCGTCAAAGACCAGTGTCTATTCCAACGGCTTTTACAATTACAGCATCGAATACCCGCCGGAGCTCGAGATACGAGAGGAACAAAGCGGACAAATTGCGGCATTAAAGATTGCCGGCTCGGAGCCGGCCGAGGACATTGCCCAAGAACTATTCGTGATTGCGTTAGCCGGCACGAAAGAAACGCTTAGTCTAAAGGAGTGGGCCGAAACGCAATATAGCGGTCCGTCCCATGAGCTAGTCGAACTGACGATGAACGGCGAACAAGTAATCCAAGTACGGGAAAAGGGTGGCGAATGCGGACAGGATAAAACTTTTTTTGCAAAAAATAACCTGATCATTTCCGTAACGTGGAATTGTAATACTCTGGCGCCTCTGGAGCCGTATTACCAAGCAATTGTGGAGAGCTTTTTATTTAAATCATGAATATCCAAATCAAATCTGACGAGGAAATGCGACTGCGAAAAGAGTTAGCAGGGCGAAACGATACGGAAAGCGAGCGGATAAAGCGATATTTAAATACGGCAGATTTATCACGCACCCCGGGAAACCCGCTGCAAGAGATAGTCAAGCGTGTTTTAGAGTGGCCCAGTTTCAAGAGTTTTGATGTCATTCAGGTTCCAGAAATAGTGCCCACTGACATTAGTTTTGATCTATTCGATTTTCCCGCCGATCATCCAGCCCGCTCGAAATCTGACACTTACTATGTGGACGAAAAAAACATCTTGCGCACTCACACCACAGTCATGTGGTATTACTATCTGCAAGATGAAAACGTAAAAAAACGCATCGCAAAGGGAGAGGCGGTCGGAGCCTTTTGTTATGGGAAAGTCTACCGCAAGGACGAGCTGGACCGCAGCCATATGAATGTCTTCCACCAAATCGACGGCTGGTATCTTGTTCCCAGAAAGCAGAAAATCATTACGATTGAGGATCTTCAGGAGGCGCTATCCAATTTTGCCAAAGCCATCTTCGGCGCGAATATCCAGATTCGTTTCAATGAAGACAACTTCCCTTACACAGACCCATCTTTGGAAATGGAAATCAACAAAAATGGTAAATGGTTAGAGGTAGCGGGCGCCGGTGTGGTGAAGGGGAGTGTACTGGAAAAATTCGGCATCGATTCTTCAAACTGGAATGGCTGGGCCTTCGGACCTGGCGTTGAGCGTTTCGCCATGATCTCGATGGAATTGCCGGATATTCGACTCCTGTGGTCCGACGACCCGCGCGTAAAAAAGCAGCTGAAGCTGGGTAACAAATTTCAGGAAGTTTCTAAATATCCACCCATCACCCGGGATATTTCATTTGTGGTGGACGGGCATTTTGTACCAAATGATTATTTTGATCTCATTCGCGACATCGGCGGCAATCTGGTCGAACAAGTGGAACTGCTAGACAAGTACGAGGATGCGAAAAAATTCGGTCCTGGACGCGTGAGCTATACATATCGTGTGGTCTACCGCAGTCTCGAGCGAACCCTGAAAACGTCTGAAATCGACCCTTTGCAAAATCGCCTTTATGAAGAGACAAAGCTACAATTTAAAGCCGAATTGAGGTAGAATACATATATATGGGCAAAGAAAAAAAACAAATAAATCCCAGTGCTGAATACGGTGCTGAACAAATTACCGTCCTCGAGGGACTGGAGCCTGTCCGAAAACGGCCTGGGATGTACATCGGCAACACTGCCGAAACGGGGTTGCATCATCTCATCTGGGAGGTGGCGGACAATGGGATTGATGAAGCCATGGCCAATTTTGCGAAGATGGTAGAGGTGAGGATCCACGCTGACGATTCTGTAACCGTCCGTGATGATGGCCGGGGGATTCCTGTGGAGATCCACAAACAGACAAAAAAATCTTCTCTTGAAACTGTCCTCACCATGCTGCATGCGGGCGGAAAATTTGGGGCGGGCGGTTACAAAGTATCGGGCGGTTTGCATGGCGTCGGCGTATCAGTTGTCAATGCTCTGTCAGAATGGATGCGCGCCGAAGTCCGCCGCGATGGAAAGATTTATACACAAGAATACGTCCGTGGCAAACCTCGGAGTAAGGTCAAACCCTCTGGCAAGGTGGGTCCCAAAGATACCTGGCAGCGAGGCACGCAAATCAGTTTCAAGCCTGATCCGCAAATCTTTTCAGTCCTGGAGTTTGATCCAAAACTCGTGGTAGATCATTTGCGCCAGCAAGCCTATCTCACGCCGAGTGTGCGAATCAAAATCATCCATGAAAAAACTAACACTGTCCATCAGTTCTATTTTGAAGGAGGCGTGGTCTCGTACATTAATCAAATCAATCGAAAAAAATCTGTAATCCATCAGCCCATCCACATTACGAAGACAGTTGATGACGTCCAGGTCGACGTCGCAGTCCAGTATACCGGTGATTTTACCGAGACTTTACTCGCGTTTGCCAACAACATTCACACCATAGAGGGCGGCATGCATGTCACGGGTTTCAAATCCGCGCTGACTCGGAGTCTTAATAATTTTGCCCTGAAAAGTGGGTACGTAAAGGAATCAGACAAACTCACGGGCGAGGATATGCGCGAGGGTTTATCGGCGGTGATCAGTGTGAAGCTCCCGAACCCGCAGTTTGAAGGACAAACCAAGGCCAAACTCGGCAATGCCGAGGTGCGCACCGTAGTAGAACAAGTGGTGGGAGATGGCCTCGAAATATATCTCGAGGAACATCCCAAAGATGCGCAAAAAATCATCGAGAAAATCTCATTGGCAGCCAGAGCGCGGCTGGCAGCCAGGGCCGCCCGAGAGGCAGTGATCCGCAAGGGCGTTCTGGAAGGACTGACCTTGCCCGGTAAACTTGCCGATTGTTCGGAATCTGATCCGGCCAAATGCGAGCTCTACATTGTGGAAGGGGATTCAGCAGGCGGCAGCGCCAAGCAAGGCCGGGACAGGAGATTTCAGGCCATCCTGCCGTTACGGGGAAAAATCCTGAACGTTGAACGCGCCCGGCTTGATAAAATGCTCGCCAACAATGAGGTCAAAAATCTCATTATCGCCATGGGCGCCGGGGTGGGGGAGCAGTTTGATATTGGCAAGCTTCGCT
>JAHFJD010000034.1 GCA_023246055.1 Candidatus Doudnabacteria bacterium | reverse complement strand
TCTTAAGAAAGCTGGTCAAAGAGCAAAGAGAATTAACCCAAAGAAAGGAGCAGGCTAAAGTTACATTTTCAATGACTCAACGAATCCCTGCTAAAGTTACATTTCTAAATGACTAGACACGTACTGATACATTGCGCTATATTTACTTGGATTATGAGTATTTTTGGAAGGCTGTTGGGGTTTGAAAACCCGGTCAATGCCGCAAAACCAATCATAGATAAAATAACCGAACTCGAACCAAAGTTCGAGCATTTTTCGCGTGAGCAGTTGGTGGAACAAACTAAAAAATGGCAGAAAGAAATTCGCGACATAACCTCCCCCAACCCCCGCCCGACTTCGCTTGGACGAAGTCCAGGCGGGCGGGCCTCCTCACGAGGAGGGGAAGGAGATGATGCTAAACTTGAAGATTTTTTGAACTCTATCCTGCCCGAGGCTTTTGCCGCGGTCCGCGAGGCCGCCAAACGCACCATTGGCCAGCGCCACTACGATGTACAGCTTGTGGGCGGCATAATGCTCCACCGCGGCAAAATTACGGAGATGAAAACTGGGGAAGGGAAAACCCTGACGGCCACGGCTGCGGTGTACCTCAACGCACTCGCCGGCCGCGGGGTGCATGTGGTCACTGTCAATGACTATCTCTCGCGACGCGATGCTTCGTGGATGGGCCAGGTTTATGATTATCTGGGATTGAGTGTGGCAGCAATAGGCCACGAAACGTCACTGCGATATTCACCCCTCCCTAGCCCTCCCCCTCAAGGGGAGGGAATAAATGCGGATTCCTCCCCCTCGAGGGGGGAGGACAAAGGCCTGCCCGCCATCGGCCTTGAGCCTTCAGGCGATTGGCAGGCGGGTGGGGGTGAAGTAGTCCAAGTAGACGTGGAAAACTTGATCCCTATTTCGCGCAAGGAGGCATATGCTGCCGATATTCTCTATGGCACGAACAATGAATTTGGGTTTGATTATCTGCGCGACAACATGGCGCCGAATCTTCAGGCAATGGTCCAGCGCGATTTGCATTTCGCCATTGTAGATGAGGTCGATTCCATCCTCATAGATGAAGCGCGCACACCCCTCATTATTTCCGCGCCTGATGCCGAGTCTACTGATCTCTACCGTGAGTTTGCGAGATTCGCGAAAACTCTCATGCAAGAAGATTACCTCTTGGAAGAAAAGCACCGTACAGTCACATATTCAGATAAAGGATATGAAAAACTAGAGGGAAAATACGGGCAAGAAATCTACAGCGATATCAAGCTTCGTCACCACGCAGATAGCGCTCTGCGCGCCCAAACTTTGTTCAAAAAAGACAAGGACTATGTGGTGCGCGAAGGCGAGATAATTATAGTCGACGAATTTACAGGGAGGCTGATGCTAGGCCGACGTTATTCGGAGGGCCTCCACCAGGCGATCGAAGCAAAAGAAGACGTGGCCGTGAAACAAGAATCCAAAACTCTGGCCACTGTGACCTTTCAAAACTATTTTCGGCTCTACCGGAAACTGGCAGGCATGACCGGTACTGCAGTGACCGAAGCCGAAGAATTTCATAAAATTTACAAACTCGATGTGGCGGAAATCCCCACGAACCAACCAATGATCAGAAAAGATTTACCGGATAGTATTTACAAAACAGAGGACGGAAAAGTTTCAGCCATCATTGCGGAGATAAAACAGCGTCACGAAACCGGCCAGCCCATGCTCGTGGGCACCATATCTATTGAAAAAAACGAACAACTCTCAGAAATGCTGAAAAGAACAGGCGTAAAGCATGAGATCCTCAATGCCAAGAACCACGAGCGAGAGGCGCACATCATCGCGCAAGCCGGCCGACTCGGCGCTGTGACCCTCGCGACCAATATCGCCGGCCGAGGCGTGGACATCCTCCTCGGCGGCAATCCGCCTCACCCCGAGGAAGCGGAAAAGGTGAGGGCCGCTGGTGGCCTGCATATTCTCGGCACCGAGCGCCACGAAGCCAGGCGCATTGATAACCAGCTGCGCGGCCGGTCAGGCCGCCAGGGAGATCCTGGCTCCTCGCAATTTTTTATTTCCGTCGAGGACGACCTGATGAGGATATTTGGCGGCGAGCGGGTAAAACGGATGATGGATACCCTGGGAGTGCCGGACGACCAGCCGATCGAAAACTCCCTTGTGAGTAAATCCATAGAAAGTGCGCAGAAAAAAATCGAGGGATTCAATTTTGACACTCGAAAGCACGTCCTTGATTTTGACGATGTGTTAAACAAGCAGCGGGAGACAATCTACGGCCGCAGGAAAAAAATTCTCCGGAGCGAGCTTGATCTCAAAGCAAATATCCTGGAAAAAGTGGTGAAAGAGATAGAATTTGTTTGGAATTCCGAGGAAAATAAAGACGAAGCCGTAAAACAAATAAACTCCATATTTCCCACCTCCAACATCCCACCTCCAACATCCCACATGTTGATAACTCATTTGACAAACGAGGCCATAAAACTCTACGAGGAGAAGGAGACAAAAATTTCACCCCCAGTAATGCGGGAGATTGAAAAAATCATCACTCTGCAGGCCATAGACAATTTCTGGATGGAGCACCTGGATACCATGGACCACCTTCGGCAATCGGTCAGACTGCGCGGCTATGCGCAAAAAGACCCGCTCGTGGAGTACAAACAAGATGGCCTGCGCTTATTCCAACAAATGCTGCGCGAAATCGACCGGACAATTGTTTATACAATTTTCAAGGTAGAAGTCAGGCCACGCGAACAAGCACACTCGCTTCAGTCTCATTCTTCCCGTTTCCCTCCCCCTGGTGGGGAGGGGAGGGGAGGGGGAAAAATCGGCCGCAACGACCCCTGCCCCTGCGGATCTGGGAAAAAATGGAAAAAATGCGGCATGATCAACGCCCCTTATCATAATAAAAAATGAAGAAGAAATGATTTGGAATCAGATAAAAAAAGCGGCCCTATAGGTAGAGTCGCCCCGCCCCGAGCCCTCGGGTCTTGTCGTTTGTTTTGTCTGAGGACTCTGTTCCGGCAGTCTGACCACTGTAGCAAACGGCACCAATAGCCCCTCCCAGGGCCGCACTCCAAGCCAATAGATAGATGGCTGCCACGATATAGAACGATTGAATGCCTCGTGCCCATTCGGGCAATGTCGCCAAAGCGTATAGTCCTAGAATGCACACAATAATGCAAACCAGCATTAGTTTAGGCATTTGTTCCTCCTATCCAGATAGGACTTCAAGTATAATAAATCCATTTCGAAATATCGAAATTTTGATATATCATGAGATCATGGCCACGATTCAAAAATTTGAAGACCTGATCTGCTGGCAGAAAGCCAGGGAATTAGCGAATTTTGTGTTTGATATTACCGACAAGCCGCAATTCAAAGATTTTGATCTCAAACGTCAGATCCGCAGGGCTGCAGTTTCTCCAATGTCAAACATTGCAGAAGGGTTTGACCGTGCCACCAGAAATGAATTTGTGGACGCATTATTTATCGGCAAAGGCGAAGCCGGGGAGGTGCGAAGCCAGTTATATTTAGCTTTTGACCGCAAATATATCGATATGTCGACATTTCAAAATGGGCTAAGGCTCACTGATGAATGTTCACGGCTGATCCAAAGCTTTAGCGAAAAACTCAAAGGAGCAGGCAAACCAGGACTACAATTTAAACGAGTCCCACTGCCAGATCCCAACAGAGAACTCCTTAAACAATACGCACCAGATGTTTACAAAAAATATTACAGTGATGATTAGCTCTCTGACTTGGCTTTTTTCTGGTATTTTGCAATAATACACGAGATGTCACGGACACGGTTAATCATCAAATTTATAGCTATTTTAATACTGGCGGCGGTCGCCGGTTTTATTGTGGCTGACAAGCTCGACCTCCTCAAAATCCACAAACAAATTCCGTTTCGCCTGGGTCTTGATATCCTTGGCGGCGCCCACCTTGTCTACGAAGGCGACCTTTCGACTATCGCACAGGGCGATCGAGAGGACGCGATGAACGCTGTCCGCAACGTTATCGAGCGCCGTGTAAACGCCTTTGGCGTGGCCGAACCTCTGGTCCAGGTAGCGGGGGATAACCGCCTTATAGTGGAGCTTGCCGGCATCAGCGATGTTGAGTCTGCAATCCGAGAAATCGGGCTCACTCCGTTTCTCGAATTTCGCGAACAGAATCCGGAATACGTACCACCTACTGACAATCAGAATGTTGATGTTAACTCGGCGTTTATTCCCACTGGCCTTTCGGGCAAACATTTAAAAAAATCAGAAATCGTTTTTGGCCAGCAAACCAATGATCCGCAAATCAGCCTTGAGTTCAACGACGAGGGCGCCCGTATGTTTGCGGACATCACCAAACGCAATGTCGGAAGGACTGTGGCAATTTTTTTGGACGGCTCGCCGATTTCTGCGCCGGTGGTGAATCAAGAAATCACATCAGGGAAGGCCGTGATCACCGGCACGTTTAACATCACAGAAGCAAAGGAGCTCGCGCAACGGCTGAACTCGGGAGCGCTCCCGGTGCCTATCAAACTCATCGCCCAGCAAAGTGTCGGCCCGACCCTCGGGCAAGAATCTCTGAAACGCAGCATCATTGCAGGTTTGATTGGATTCCTGATTGTAGCCCTATTTATGATCGTCTATTACAGACTCCCCGGGTTCTTTGCAGTACTGGCCCTCGGGATTTATGTGGTGATCTCACTCATGCTCTTCAAGCTCATTGGTGTAACCCTGACCCTCGCTGGCATTACGGGGTTTATCCTCTCCGTAGGCATGGCTGTTGATGCGAACATTCTGGTCTTCGAACGACTAAAAGAAGAGCTGCGCGCGGACCGGCCCATCCATCAAGCGCTCGATGAGGCGTTTCGGCGCGCCTGGAATGCGATCCGCGATTCCAATGTCTCCACATTGATCACTGTCTTTATTCTCGGTTACTTCGGATCAAGTCTCATCCGGGGGTTTGCGGTCACCCTCGGCATTGGCATTTTTGTCTCAATGTTTACTGCCCTGACAGTGACAAGGGTCGTACTGCGTCTTTATTATAATTTGCGAAACTCCCCCATTAGAGAACAAATTTAATCTCTATTAAGCCACTTATGAACAGCAAAACCAATGACCAGGATAAATCCACGCAATTAGAGAATTCTCTAACGGGGTTTAGTATCACAAAACATTATCCAATTTGGTTTGCGATTTCGGGGGTGCTGATCGTCACTTCTGTTATTTTTTTGTCCGTCTGGGGACTGCACCTCGGCATAGATTTTCGGGGAGGCACGCTGCGCGACATCGAGTTTCAAAAAACCACCGACACGAACGAAGTGAGGCAAGGTTTAACAGAAGGCGGCTTCACGGCACTCGTCCAGCCTGTAAACGACCGGCGGCTGATTGTCAAAACTGAACCGCAATCTGCTGACGAGCAAGTCAAACTGAATACGCTGCTCGAAAGCCATTTCGGAAAATTCCAAGAGCTCGCGTTTGAATCCATAGGTCCGGCAATTGGCCGGGAACTCGTAAACCGAGCTTACTGGCAAGTGATATTGGTGACCTTGGGAGTTGTGATTTACATTTCCTACTCTTTCAGAAAAATCGGGGTCAATGCTCGGCATTTCAAACTGTCCTCATGGAAACTGGGACTCGCCACCATTATCGCCCTCGGGCACGATCTCATCATCCCTTTAGGCGTATTTGCCTGGCTCGGGCACTATCGAGGCGTTGAGATTGATAGCTTGTTTGTGACAGCGCTTCTGACAATCCTCGGCTTTAGCGTTCACGATACTATCGTTGTCTTTGACCGGATCCGCGAAACGTCTCAAAAATTTGCGGGCAAACCCCTTAGCGTCATTATTGACTATTCAATCTGGTCAACCCTGGGCCGATCCATTAACACATCCTCGACATTTATTTTCGTTCTGCTCGCCACCCTGTTATTTGGCGGCACCACAGTATTTTATTTCGTGTTCGCTCTGCTCGTCGGCGTCGCCGCGGGTACCTACTCGTCCATATTTATCGCAAGTCCAATCTTGTATCTCTGGCAAAAAAAATAAAAAAAACAATAAATTGCTCCATTTGACAAGTATAGCCTTTTATGCTATACTTGTATTCATGCAAAAGCCAATCCCACACGAAGAAAATAACCCCCAACCCAAACCACCTTCGGATATTCTCGGCACGATTAGCTACGCCCAGCAAAATGAAATCCTCCGAACATTTGATCCGCATGGGGTAGTTTTTGAATACCTAGACAAACTGCCGCCAAGAGAAAAATTGATACTGGGCGCTCGTTACGGCCTAGAAGACGGAACCTCATTGACCCTGGAAGAAATTGGCAAGAAAGTTGGACTCACTCGCGAACGGATTCGACAAATCGAAAAAGATGCTCTCTCGAAATTGCGAGAGCTAACCCCGCCTGACAGTTTTCGCAAGGTTTCGGATCTGGTGTTCCAGTTCATCGAGGACCGCGGTAATATCGCCGAGCAGCAGCAGATCCTTGCGGCATTGTGTCCCCAAGAGGCAGAGCACGTGGCCAGACAATGTTTCCTGTTTATCTTACATGTCGGGACGGTGTTCAGCCTCCTCGAGACCAACGCAAAATATCATACCAGTTGGTTTTTAGCAGGACTTGATCTCGAAACTCTCGATGCGCTTTCGGAGGGCGCAGAAAAAATCTTGGAAAGCAGTGGCAAACCAATCGCACTTGCTGAACTCACCCGGAACCTTCGCTCAAGCTTTTCCGGAAATGACCTAGAACAGCTGTCTGACGATGCCATCGAGAGCTATCTTCTCGTGTCGAAAAAAATCGGCCGCAATCCTTTTGGAGAATTCGGCCTGGCGATGTGGTCGCAAATCAGACCGCGAGACGTAGGGGATAAAGCCTTTCTTGTGCTTTCTCATATTGGCAAGCCAGAACATTATGCTAAAATCACTGATCTCATAAATAAACAAGGCTTTGACAAGCGCACAGCTCTAAAAGAATCCGTGCACAACGAACTCATAAAAGATCCCAGATTCGTATTGGTGGGCAGGGGGATTTACGGCCTTGCTGATTGGGGATACCGACCTGGTGTTGTCGCAGACATCATCACCGATCTCATCGCAAAAGCCGACCGGCCGCTATCCAAAGAAGAAATAATCAGCGGCGTCCTGAAGCAGCGGGTTGTAAAACGCAATACCATTGTTGTTGGTTTGTCCAACAAAAACAAATTTCTCAAAACTCCGGAAAATAGATATACCAATGCTTAGTGATTTCCGAGATGCGTTTCAAACAATTGAGTGGATCATGGTTCACGGAGGGTGGGTGGTGTTTGGATTGCTCATGCTGTATCTCTTCTATGAACTTTACATCGAACACATTCAGATAGAATGGTATGGCAAACTAAAATGGGTTTTTTTGAAAATTACGGTACCGCCAGAAAACGAAACAAGCCCCCTCGCCTTTGAGGACATCTTTGACGAACTGCATGCTGTCCAGGAAAAACTTAGCTGGGCGGAGACGCATTTAGAGGGACAGTTTCAGATTTGGTTCACCTGGGAGATCACAAGCATCGGCGGAGTAATAGGAAACTATGTCCGGATTCTGCCGAAATTCCGCGACACACTCGAGTCCGCCATTTATTCCGAATTTCCAGCGGCCGAGATAACGGAAGCCGAAGACTATTTTGATAAATTGCCAAAATTTGACCCGGAAACTTCCCCGTACGATATATTTGGCTTGACTTGGAAATATACAAATCGCAACGAATATCCGATCAAGACCTACAGATTTTTTGAGCACCCGACAGCAGAAACCATGGTCGATCCAATCTCCGGACTCTGGGAAGAAATGGGTAAAATCAATCCTTACGAAATGTTCATCCTGCAATTTGTGCTCCGACCAATCGGCGACGAGTGGAAAGAGCACGCGCGAGCCTTTGTGCAAATGCTCAAAGGAGTTCCCGAGTATCAAAACGGCCATGGAGCCGGCGCTTTCACAGGCGCCATCATGGGTTGGGTGGAAGCTTTCCTAGGCCCGGTTCTCGACGTGTTTATCAGGCCGGATTTTGAAATGAAGAATTCACCCCATAACAAAGAAGAACCACCCAGTCTCATGCTCCACCTTACAGAAAATGAAAAACAAATTATCACCCAAATCGAGAATAAAATCGGGCGTTGGTGCTACCATGTCAAGATCCACGGCATGTATATTGCTCCTCGGGAAAAATTCAACCCCACTCTCTTACTGCGCTCTGTCATTGGCGCTTTTAAGGCCATGGGCACTGAAAACATGAATGCTCTCAAACCGGTATTGTCCCGATGGACTCGCGTCAAATACGCCGTGTTTGAAAAATGGGAAAAACCCGTCACCGAGTTTCGCCTCAAATGGCGCAAGCGGAAATATTATAAATTCATGAAAACACGGTGGTGGTTTCACGGGCCGTCAGCCAATATCATGAGCCCCGAGGAACTCGCCACCCTCATTCATTTCCCGCAGCTCACGGTGAAGGTCCCGCAGATTGAAAAAGTCATGGTCGCGAAAGAGCAACCTCCGCCGGATTTGCCTGTAGCTCCGGGGATCTAATTCACCCGCCAAAATTTCCTGAGAAAAGTCAACTCAATTAGATTTAATAATTATAAAATAATGAATCTCAATCTTACGAAGAAAAACGTTAGAAATTTAGGAGGATGAATGGCCGAACAGATCAACGTTTTTGCTCGAACAAATTTTCGCAATAAACAAGTGGCCTTTGGCATCAAGCCGGACGACCGTCGTCGTCATGTGTACATAATCGGCAAAACCGGCATGGGCAAGACCACTATGATTGAAAATATGATCGTGCAGGATATCCAAGCCGGCAACGGCGTGGCTTTCGTCGATCCACACGGCGACGCTGTGGAAAAAATCCTGAACTACATTCCCGCCAATCGCATTAACGATGTCGTCTATTTCAACCCATCAGACACTGATTATCCGATTGCTTTCAACCCGCTCGAGTCAGTGGATCCGAAATACAAGCATCTCGTGGCCTCTGGTCTGATGGGGGTCTTTACCAAGATGTGGGCCAATGTCTGGAGCGCGCGCATGGAATATATCCTCAATAACACCATCTTGGCCCTCCTCGACACGCCTGGCAACACCATGCTCGGTATCGCTCGAATGCTTGTGGACAAAAAATTTCGCTCACGAATAGTGAGCAACATCCGTGACCCGGTCGTGAAATCCTTTTGGGTCGATGAGTTTGCCAACTACAACGACAAATTCCGCAACGAGGCGGTCGCTCCGATTCAAAACAAAGTCGGCCAGTTTTTGTCATCTGCCATGATCCGCAACATCATCGCTCAACCAAAAAGCTCGATCGATTTGCGAGAGCTCATGGACCAGAAAAAAATCCTTCTCCTGAATCTTTCCAAAGGCCGCATCGGTGAGGACAACTCGGCCCTGCTCGGCGCCATGTTTATCACCAAGCTACAGCTCGCAGCGATGAGCCGCGTGGATGTGACGGAAGAAGAACGTCCCGATTTTTATCTCTATGTGGATGAATTTCAAAACTTTGCCACTGAATCATTTGCCACCATCTTGTCAGAGGCGCGCAAATACCGCCTCAACCTAACGATTGCCCATCAATACATCGGTCAGCTGGTGTCCAAAGACAGCACCAAGATTCGCGACGCGGTGTTCGGCAATGTCGGCACGATCATCCTGTTCCGCATTGGGGCCGCTGACGCTGAGGATCTGGAGAGCGAATTTGACCCCACCTTCACCCCAATCCACATGGTAAACCTCACCAAATTTCACATCTATCTAAAACTTATGATAAACGGCGTCTCTTCCCAACCGTTTAGCGCGGTAACGCTCGAACCACTGGCGGAAATAACCGGGAGTGTAGATAAAGTCATCAAAGTCTCGCGCGAACGATATGGCAGTGCGCGCGAGGAAATCGAAGAGAAAATTACCCGCTGGATGGGCCAAGAATACCACAAAGAGGCGGCCGCCGTAGAGCTCACCGAAGATGAAGAGGCGAGCGCGCGCGGTGGAGTTATTTTCCAAGCACAGACTCGGCCTGCAGCCCCAACACCTTCAACGCCAGCACCCAAACCAATACCGCCTGCGCAAGTCCGCGAGCCGAGCAGGCAGGAAAGTCCGAAACGAGATGATAGCAATCGGTCACCGATTGTGGTCAAAAAGGCTCCCACCTCACACCCCCCACATCCCAGCTCAGACATTTGGGCAGAGGTGGCCAAAGAAACCGAAAAGAAACGAGAAGCGGCCATCAAAAAAATCCCGAGTCGGCTAGTGTTTAACTTTGGGGGTGAGAAAATAGAAGATCAACCGTACACCACGGAAAAGCCCGCCAAAGAGGAACCAAAACAACCACTCCAACCCGGACAAAAAATCAAATTTTAGATAGAGTAAGACTTTATATATGTCCAAAAAGGTCTTGGTAGCCACATACACGAATGAGGGGCTTAAGTTTCAAATGGTTTTAGGCCCGCTCAAGTTTGAACCGAGTAAGAGGGGACGGAAGCCGTTACTGCCGGTTGCCACGATTTAAACCAAGACCGCCCGAAAGGCTCTTTGGATGCCGTTTTCACTCCTTGGTTGCCCTTGTGGCGAGCTTTGTCCCGAGGATCGACGTTTGACCCATCTTGCCACATTAACCACCGGTTCGACCAAATTTGAAAGTTTGGAACGATTTGCTTAACTTAAGCAAATTTGCCGATCAATCCTCCGAAGGAAACTCTTCCTTGACCCTTTCTTGCAGATCGTGCGTATCGCCATGACCAAGCAACCCCATATATGATTCCAATGTCGCGTCGGATCGGCCTTGTCTCAAGTTCCTGAACATTCTCTTTTTGGTCGATGTTCTCGGCACTCGATGATGCGGAAAATGCACCCAACCGAGAAAATCGACGCCGGATGCCCATGTTTTTATAAAAACCTTGTCCGGATGCAGGGATAACTTCAGTCGTGTCTCCAAAAATGCCGATATTTTCGGGAGAAGATTTTCCAGATATTCTTTGCTTTCGTGCAAAATGACGAAATCGTCCGCGTATCTGACGCAATGAGTGACTTTCATCTCCCGTTTCAAAAAATGATCGAACTCGTTCATGTAAATGTTCACCAAAAGCTGGCTGGTAAGATTGCCCAAGGGCAAGCCGATATCCGGTCTGTCTTTGGTATGAAAACTTCTGACAACTTTGCTCAAAAGCAAGATCGTATTTCCGCTCTTGATGTGTCGCTTAAGAATATTGCCCAGAATTTCATGATTGATATTGGCGAAGAATTTTCTGATGTCGCATTTCAAAACCCAGACTGTGCGCGTGTGATTCCGAGAAACTTTGCGAGCGGCGTCGCGGAAACGATTTATTGCCCTGTGTGTGCCTTTGGTGCGCCGACACGAGTACGAATCAAAAATAAACTTGGGATCGAAGTACGGATATAAAATCCGGTATATGGAGTGGTGCAATAGCCGGTCCCAAACGCTCGCTTTGTGAATATCGCGCGGCTTCGGGTCATTGATCCGAAACGCCTTATAAGGTCCATGCTGGTATGTCTTGTCGAAAAGCTCGCGGCGCAAAGCGAGGATGTTATCGGTCAGGTGAAGCGAGAATCGCTCTATGTCTTTACGGTCGCGTTTATTTCTTAGAAATTCGCGCCAGGCGGCGAGTAAGTTTTCAATGGAAATGATATTATGATAAATATGACTCGCCATATGAATTCCCCCCCCGATTTTCAACTCCGCCTCGATTTTGAATCGAATCAAAGAGGGATATTTGATTTGGGTTAATATTGTTCCTCATATCGCCAAAGGAGCCCGGTATACCATAGGCTCTCGAATTGAAAATAAATTTCTCGATCTGCTTGAGCTTGCTTATGTGGCTTATTTTACCGAAAAAGAAAAGAAATCGGAAAAGATAACCGACTGCATCTTGGTTTTGGACACGGTTAAATTCCTCGTTTCGGTAGCGTGGGAAGGCAAGCTCATTTCCAACAAGCACTGTGAAGACGTTTCTTTAAAGCTACAGGAAGCGGGAAAGATGTTTGGTGGCTGGAAGAAAAATTTAAACAATCCCGAAAAGAAAAACCGTCCTGAACTTGGTTGAAGGACGGAAAAGAAAACAGTTTCGGAAACGGAACACGAACTTGTTGTTCGGATCCCACTCGTTGTCGGGTTTCGCCCAATTGTCGTTCAGCCACAAACCGTCGTCGTTGCGTTCCAGCTTGAAGACGTTCGGGTTGCCGTCAGAGTCGGTGTTGTGCGGCACGTCATCCGTGACACCGTCCATCTAGTGCGCGAAGCGCAAGAGACCGAACTGTATTTTATGCGTGATCGAGAATCAACCGACGCGTCGCACCAAGTATTTTCTTTTTTGTTGACTGACATGCGAATCCTCTCCGCCAAACCCGTGAGCCGGGCGGACTCTCAATTCGCATGAGCCGAAAGGGTCTTGAAAAGTTCACCCCGTAGGGAAACAAAGTTTCTCCTTCGGGGCCGTAGCCGTTCAATGTAACCGATCTGGAATCAGTATAGCAAAGAACTTATCGTCGCCATAAAGCCCTTTATTAAAAAATGAATTTTTGCTAAAGTAAGGACATGGAAAATCCCGATTTTCTCAGACAGAAATACACCGATCTTAACAAAAGTCCCGAAGTGGAATCGGCAGCAAAACGCACGGAAGCGCGCACTGGTCGTGAGCTTCCGATGCAGTCAGTTGATGCTCGCATTCAAAATCATCTTGATCGTTTGAAGGAAATTTTCGAAAATCCTGACAAGGAAAAACAAGAGCGCGGAATCCAGTTTGTTAAACAACAGCTTCGCGAACAATTTGTCATACAGCCCAAGGAAATTCCCGAAGCGTATTTTGAATCCATAAAACGTAAACATAGAGAAGAAGGACATGGAGATATTGAAATTCCCGACGATTACCAAACAGAACTATCGGAAACAGTAGTTGCCGATCAGGTGCGGTCGCTGGATAACTGGATTGATTATCTCTCATCAGACGACGCCAAGTATCCCGACTGGCTGAAATACTTTGCCGTCAGGAGTATTTTGCGTATGGGTAGATACGACAAGAAAAAGAAATCATTTACCGAACGAACTGGTGGCACCACGGCTCCATTTCCTGATCTTAATCGCGAAGCATTAGCCATCGTGCTTGAATCTTTCGAGCGACAAGCCAAGGGTGAACAGCCCAAATTCGGCTATGACATACAGGAAGAAACAAAGAAGCAATTCCTTGATTTTTTAGGAAAGAAGAATTTCGCCAAGCTCTATGCTGTGGCGATAGAAGAATTTAAACCGATTGCCGATGAACTGCTTCAAATAACTGAAGGAGAATGGCGGATATATCCTCGCGGCTCTGACCCAAAGGCATTAGTGGAATCAATAGCCCCCTACGGCACTGGTTGGTGCCTGCGCGGTGAATCAATGGCGGACCGATATCTGGTGCGTGATAAAAACGAACTACAGGTATTTTACTCTCTCGATAAAGAAGGTAAGCCAACAGTACCCCGCGTGGTAACTGTCGTGAATGCGAACAATCAACTTGTTGAGGTGCGCGGTGTTGCTCCGGAAGAAAATCTGGACGAGTATATTGGCTCTGTTGTGAACGAGAAGCTGAAAGAGTTTCCCGATGGAGTGGCGTATGAAAAGAAGGCGCGAGACATGAAATTGTTAACAGCCATTGAAAACAAGGTAAAACAAAAACAAGAACTCACCAAAGACGATTTACTATTTCTCTACGAAGTCAATTCAAAGATCGAAGGTTTCGGTTACCAAGAAGACCCTCGCGTGACCGAGCTTCGTCGCGAGAGAAACACCGAAGATGATATGCTTGTCATATTTGAATGTACCAGAGACGAGATCGCTCACGTGCCGAGTCAAATAACCTCAACTACCCGCGCGTATGTCGGCCAGCTCGAACCGGGCATATTCCAAAAACTGCCGGAGAGTCTCGAACACGTATATACATCCTTTCCAGAAAAGAAAATCCGCAGAGAAAACGTGGAGATAGGAGGGAAGTCCGCCGAACAACTCATCTCTGAAATGAAAGCGGCCCGCATCAACATTCCCGATTACGCCAAATCAATGCTCAAGAGTAGGGAATTCGTGCCGGGTAAAAATCCGGAGGAGGCGACTCTTATCAGGCTTACCGTGGCTGATCTCGGATTCAAGAGTAATACCACTACCGATCAAATTTGTGAGCGCGCCCAAATTCTCGGACTTGAATTATGTCCTGCCGATACCGGTCCAAACTATCGTTTGAAATATCGAAACCAACCCTTAAATGAATGGATTTATATCGGTATGAAGCAAATCGCCGACTCTGTCGGCCGCCCGAACGTCTTCGGGCTGGGGCGCGACGACGACGGTTTGTGGCTGAACGACTATTGGGCGGGGCCCGGCGTCGAGTGGAATCCGGGCGGCCGGTTCGTGTTCCGTCTCCGCAAGTCTGAATCTTAGAGATTTTGCCGCTTTATGATTTTTTGATCCTTTGGCTCTTGGATTCTTTGATCCTTTTGCATTGGCTTGCGGAGCAAGCTCGCGCCAAATTTTCATAAACAATGTCGGTTGTTGGATTACCAATGATCGGGCCTAGCGATTTAGCTGGAAAATTGGCCATTTTGCCATAAATACCGTGAAATAACAATATTTTTCTATGTAATTCACGGTTATTTGACAATAATGGTTAACTTGGCTATACTTAACACATATGGCCAGAACACTCAACATATACAAAAAAATAATCGAACTTCGCGAGCGATACTACGCTGATTTGCCGGGA
>JAHFJD010000058.1 GCA_023246055.1 Candidatus Doudnabacteria bacterium | reverse complement strand
AGGGCAATATTTCAAAATGATTTCCGCCTTTTTCCTCTTCGTTTTTAATCGTTGCGATGACGAGCTCGTTGAGGTCACTCCAAAGAATATCCGCATCCGCAAAAAAATTCTGGATGCCGCGGAAGCGAAACGAAAAGAAAAGGGGATGAAATAAAAAAACCGGCGAGTTGATGATTAAATTGACTCGCCGGGGGCATGAAATATATCGTGCCGCTTATGTGCCTTGGGTCAGGGACGGGTCGGGATCGGCCCCTCCCTCCCAGGCATGACAATCCATTCTACCTGGGAATAGGCAAGGCCGCGGCCCGTAAATACGAGCGTCTCGAGCACATGTCGGCCGAACTGTAAAGTTCCCGGTTGTATCCTGTACCGGTAGCTTTTGCCTGATCTGGTTATCCCGTTTTGCTCTGGGTTGTAGTAACCCATGGCCTGTATGGTTCCCTCGACCTGCTGCTTCTCAAAATCGCCCGTCACATCCACTCCGTCGAACGTGACTAGTTTTCGTACAGCAGTGTTGAACGGATCATCAAGCTGTACGATAACCGAAAGGTCGATCATTTGCGAGGTGGTCAGTTGTGAATCGCCAGGGGATAGCTTGGCATTCACCGTTGAGGTAACCGTAGCAAATCCTTCGTTTGGAGCTACGTCAGTCACTCCATCTTCATCTCCGACCATGAGAGCGAAATTCATGTCACCGCCAGCATACGCGCCGAGCAGCTCGTTGGGGATCATGAGCTTAATGGTGTGTTCCCCGAATTTCGCCGGTATAAATCGGCATTCGTCGGGACCGCACACATTGGCCCCAAAATCGTCTGAAAAAATCACAGCATCGTAGCCGATTCCCGGATCAAAAGTCCTTTCATCGGTCGAGAACCCGGCATCCTCACCGGTTTTGGGGTTTTGGTCAGTGTCGAAAAACACCACCCACTTCGCGAGAAACACCACGCTGTCCTTGGAGAAGTTGAGATCAAGCCACGTGTTGACCCCGTTCGTTTTTGCGGAAGCCGACAAAAAATCAATGGTGGACGCGGGGGTGGTTGGTGGGCAGACGCGGCCAGGGACTGGCGTGCACGGAGGCGGAGGCGTGACCCAGAGATCTTTTTCTGGGTCAATGATCACGGTTTCGTGATAAGGCTCGGGAAAAACCAACGATCTAGCGTCGAACTGAAATGGCTTTTCCAAATTACCCTTCTGCGCCAGGGCAGGTGTGCAAAAAACCAGGGACGTAATTACAAGCACGATCCAAAGCAACGTTTTCATTTGTCACTCCTTTTTTGTGTGGAATCGAAAAAACAACTACTGCAAAGGTTCAATGGTAACATAAAACTACAATAAAATCAAGGGCTTTATGCGTTAAAAATCAAAAAACCGCTTACATAAGCGGTTTTTACCCTCACCCTAACCCTCTCCCGAACAGGGAGAGGGGATTAGATTAGCGTTTTTGCCTCTCGACTCCGCTCGAGACAAAAAAAGATTTATCTTTTTTGCGCGACTTTTTCGTGGAGGACTTTGAATTGCAGGAGACCTTCTTTGTCTGCGTCAATTTCCAGCGAGTCGCCTTTTTCTATCTCATTTTTGATCATAGCGAGGGCCAGCTTGTCGAGAATCTCTTTTTGCATGATGCGCTTGAGAGGCCGTGCGCCATAGAGCGGGTCATAACCTTTGTCAGCCAGGACCTTTTTGGCACCAGGTTTGATTTTGATGCTGATGGCGCGCGGGGCCAGGCGCTCGCCGATGAGTTCAATTTGCCGATTCACGATATCGTCAATGTGTTTTCTCGACAGCGGATGGAAGATGATAATTTCATCAATGCGATTTAAAAACTCGGGGCGGAAATGTTTGTTGAGGATATCGAGGACTTGCTCGCGCATTTCGTTTTCCGAAATTTCCGCCACTTTGTGCTGTTCCATGAACCCGAGGCCCCGGGTCCGAATCATCTCCGAGCCCAGGTTCGAGGTCATGATCAAAATGGTATTTTTGAAATTCACCGCCCGCCCTTTGGCATCAGTGAGCTGGCCGTCGTCAAGGATTTGCAGCATGATGTTGAAGATTTCGGGATGAGCTTTTTCGATTTCGTCAAAGAGGATTACGCTATAGGGCCGTCGCCTGATGATTTCCGTAAGCTGACCGCCCTCTTCATAGCCGACGTAACCCGGAGGCGAGCCGATAAATTTGGCGACGGAATGCTTCTCGCTGTATTCGGACATGTCAATGCGCACCAGAGATCGTTCGTCACTGAATAGAAATTCGGCGAGGGCTTTGGCGGTTTCCGTTTTGCCGACTCCGGTTGGCCCCATGAAGATAAATGAGCCGATGGGCCGACGTTCTTCGGCAATGCCGGCCCGGGACCGCCGAATGGCGTTGGAAATCGCGTCAATGGCTTCGTTTTGACCGACGATGCGCTGCTTGAGATCGGCTTCCATGTGGGTGAGTTTTTTGGTTTCCGATTCCAGCATTTTGGTGATCGGAATGCCAGTCCAGCGGGACACGACGAGAGCGATATCTTCCTCGGTGACTTTTTCCCGCAGGATCTTGTGCTTGCTTTGCAGTTTAATGAGATGCTGTTCTTTGTCCTCTATGTCGCGAGCGAGCTTAGGCAGGCTGCCATAGCGAATTTCCGCCACCCGGTTCAGATCGCCTGTCCGTTCTGCCGCTTCAGCCTGCATTTTTAGTTCGTCAATTTTCGATTTGTGCTCGCGGATTTTTGTAATGACATCTTTTTCCGCTTCCCAATGCAGGCGCAGGGTGCGGGCTTGTTCGCGCAGTTCCGCCAGTTCTTTTTCAATTTTTGGCAGCTCAATGCCGGTGCGCTCGGATTCATCTTGCTTCAGGGCTTGGCGCTGGATCTCCAGCTTTTGGATTTTGCGCGTCAGCAGATCCAGGTCCTCGGGCATGCTGTCAATTTCGAGGCGCAGATTGGAGCCAGCCTCGTCTATGAGGTCAATGGCCTTGTCGGGCAGAAAGCGGTCGGAAATGTAGCGGGCTGACAGTTCGGTCGCGGCCAGGAGCGATTCATCGGTGATCTTGATTCCGTGATGGACTTCGTATTTTTCCTTGATGCCACGCAGAATGGCGATCGTATCTTCGACAGAAGGTTCCTTGATGACGATGGGTTGGAATCGCCGTTCCAAGGCTGCGTCTTTTTCTATATATTTCTGGTACTCTTTGAGGGTCGTGGCGCCGATGGCGTGTAGCTGGCCGCGGGCGAGCATGGGTTTTAACATATTGGACGCGTCGAGGCCGCCTTCGGCTGCTCCAGCCCCGACTACGGTATGCAGTTCATCAATAAATAAAATTATTTTTCCGCTGGAGCGTTCAATCTCGCGCAAGACCGACTTCAGGCGCTGTTCAAACTCTCCGCGGAACTTCGCACCAGCCAGGAGCGAGCCCAGATCGAGCGAAAGCAACATTTTGTTTTTCAAACTCTCTGGCACATCGCCCGAAACGATTCGTTGCGCGAGTCCCTCGACCACTGCGGTTTTACCCACGCCCGGTTCACCGATGAGCACTGGATTATTTTTGGTGCGGCGCGAGAGGACCTGCATGACTCTGCGGATTTCAGTGTCGCGCCCGATCACCGGATCGAGTTTGTTCTTATGCGCCAGATCAGTCAGATTCAAGGTATATTTTTCCAGGGACTGATAAGTTTGCTCCGGCTCCATATTGGTGACGCGCTCTGAACCGCGGATCTCTTTGAGGCTTTCCAGCACCTCTGCGGTAGAGAGATCAAATTGTTCCAGAATCCGTTTGGCTTGCCCGCCCCGTTCCATGATGGCCAAAAATAAATGCTCGGTGGAGACGTATTCGTCCTTGAGTTTAATGGCTTCCTTCATGGATTGGGAGAGCACTTCGTTGAGATTGCGCGTTACGTAAATTTGTCCCAGCCCCGACGGAAACGCTGCGATTTGCGGGACAATGCGGAGGTGCTTTTGGACTTGGTTTTCGAGGAGTTTTGTGTCCACCTTTAATTTTTCGAGGAGTGAGCCGACCACGCCGCCCTCTTGCTCGATGAGGGAGAGGAGCAAATGCAAGGTATCCACCTGCTGATGATCGTATTCGCTGGCGATCGTTTGCGAGGTGGCAATGGCTTCTTGGGCTTTTTGGGTGAATTTATCGAGAGGAATCATCTGGGTAGATATTGTAGGTATTAGTGATTAGCTTGTAGCTTATAGGGTATCATTAGCACTCTATGGAGTCAAGTGATAACCAAGAAAATGATCCGTTCAGCCATTACATCTCTATCATACACCTATTTTCTGAATTTTCCATGGTACTTGCTGTGGATTTCTTTTAATCGTTTGTTAGTCAGATGCGTATAGATTTGCGTGGTGGTGATCGAGGCATGGCCGAGCATTTCTTGCACAGAACGCAAATCCGCGCCAGCAGCTAGTAAATCAGTAGCCATGCTGTGGCGCAGGGTATGCGGGCTCACGTTTTGTGAAAGCCCGGCCAGCACAGAATATTTTTTTACTAGCCGTTCGATGCTCCGGGAGGAGAGGGGCGTGTTGTCGTCGAGGGAAGTTTCGCGATCGTGCCGCAAAAACAGAGCCGGGGAGTTGTCAGTGCGGCTGTCGAGATAATTTTTCAGAGCCGCTTTGGCAGTCGGAGAGAGAAATACCACACGGATTTTATCGCCTTTGCCCTGGGCTGAAAACTCATCCTTTTTGAGGTTTACTTGGCGACGCTTGAGAGATGAGGTTTCGGCCACGCGAAGCCCGGTCGAGAACAACAGCTCCAGGATGGCGCGATCCCGCAAGCGTCGGAGTTTATCTTCTTCCTGATCAGTCGCGGCAAACAATTTTTGCAAATCAGTAGGTTCCAGGAACGAGACCTGACGTGACGGGGTCTTTGGCAACTCGATTTTTTCCGCGGCCAGGGTTTGGATATCGCGTCTGGCTAAATATTTCAAAAATGACCGGAGCGCGATTACGTGATAGGTTTGAGTTTGGAGCTTGAGAGATCCTCCATGTTCGTCCTGAAAGCGGTTGAGCATCAGGCGAAAACTTCTCACCAAATCAAGATCGATCGCAGGAGCCGTGACGACACCGTGCTTTGTGGCAAATTTCACGAACCGGCTCAAATACAAATCATAATTGCGGATGGTGAGCCGCGAACGGTTTTTCTCCACCTCGAGGTGTTCGAGAAATTGGAGCTTCAAGTTTTGCAATGCTGATTTTGATTTCATGATATTGCGCGACACGATATCTATAATCCATTCTGCCTCTGTTTGCTATTTTTAGCAAGCAGTGCTTTGTTTTTTTGGGAAAATATATTATACTTGAGTCAAAGGAACCAGTATGTCAGAAACAAAAAAAGACATGAAGCCAAGGGAATCAATGCACGGACGCATACCAGCAAGCGAGTATCACAGCGGCGGGGAAGCGGCGAGCTGGGATTACAGCAACGAGCCATTTGATTATCAGCACAACCCGTCTTGGCGGATTTTCCGCATTATGTCCGAGTTCGTGGACGGCTTCAATTTTATAACCAAATTCCCGAAAAGCGTGACGTTTTTTGTCTCGGCCAGA
>JAHFJD010000033.1:14388-16184 GCA_023246055.1 Candidatus Doudnabacteria bacterium | reverse complement strand
TTCCTAGATTATCCTCTGCTCGATGCACGCCCCGTGGGGGGGCAATACAGTACCTCGCAGTCGGACCATAATGACGGCGTTACAGTTAACCCGGGTGAGGAGATCGAATTTTCAGTTTATTACCACAACGGTGTTCCTGATGATCCGGCTAACACTGCGGTCAGCACAGTGATCAAAGCTTTTTCAAACCCAGCGTTGGGACAAACAGTCAATGATCATTGGGTGTCTGCAACCATTGAAGCGAGCAATGCAGCAATTGTTTCGAGCGATGACCCAGCGCGGGGCGGGAGCATGCAGATCCATATCGCAGGCTCGATCCCGCAATCAATGAGCCTAGTGACTGGCAGCGTGAAACAATTCAAAAATTGGGGTTCTCGCGACCCCGCCAATGGCAGTCCAGATATTTCTTCGACTGTGATTTTGCCAAACTCCATCTTTACCGGCGGAGTGAACATTGGAAACGTTCAGGGATGCTGGCCGTTCTTTGGCTTTGTGTCTTTCAGACTAAAAGTTTCAAATACACAGCCAACTCGCGGTCTCGAAATAACAAAGAGTGTGTTGAATGTTACAAACAATCAATCAAACTACTCGAGTTCTGCTGATGCCAGAGAAAATGATTTTGTCCGATTCAAAGTAGATGTTACTGCTACTGGCGCTGCTGCGCAGACTGGCGTGATTGTCAGCGATACTCTGCCTTCACGTTTGACTTTTGCTTCTGGTGACAATCTGGAAGCTGGTATCAATGTCGGAACCATGCAGCCTAACGAAACAAGATTTTTTATTTTTGATGCCAGAGTCAATGGTTCTACCGCAGCAACTGTTACAAACACTGCCCGAGTTAGAAGCAACGAGGTTGCAGAAAAAACCGCGCAAGCTACAGTGCGTATCCTCTCTCATATTCTCGATCTCGGTATCCAGAAAACTGTCCGCAATGTCACAAACAATGAAAACAATTTCGTAGAGACAACGAACGCCAAAGAAGGCGATATTGTGGAGTATCAGGTAGTGGTTAACACCAGCGGCACTGGCTCACAAACCAACATCATTATCACTGACACTCTGCACACAAGACTCGAATTTGTCGGCGGCACTGATCTTCGCTTGGGACACAACATCGGCACGCTCAATCAGAACGCCAGCATTACTCTGCTTTTCCAAGCGCGCGTCCTCGGTTCCACTTCAGGGACGATCATTAACACCGCCCGCGTCAAAAGCGATCAGGTCGCGCAAAAATCTGACACTGCGAATGTGGTTGTTTCCACAACGACACGAAATCTGACGATCCAGAAAAAAGTCCTCAATTTTAGCCGCGGGGAATCCGCCTACGTTGAATCAACCAATGCCTTTGAGGGCGAAATCGTCAGTTACCAGGTGGTCATTACCACTAGCGGGAATGCCAGTCAAAGCAATGTAATCGTCACGGATCCTCTTACCTCTAGACTGCAATATACAACGGGTGATGATTTGCGTTCAGGCTTCAATGCTGGAACCTTGGCGCCAAATACGAGCCGCACTTTTGTTTTCCAGGCTCGTGTCCTTGGCTCAAGTCCCGGCACGATCACAAACACCGCCAGAGTAAAGAGCGATCAGGTGACCGAAAAAACTGACACCGCTTCTGTTGTCGTGGCAAGTTTTACATTTGGTCTCTCCATCCAGAAGACGGTCCGCAATGTCACAAACTCTGAAAACAATTTCGTAGAGACAACCAACGCCAAAGAAGGCGATATTGTGGAGTACCGCGTAGTGATAAACGCTTCAGGCACTGGCGGTCAGACTGGCGTGACTGTGAGCGACTC
>JAHFJD010000033.1:0-14378 GCA_023246055.1 Candidatus Doudnabacteria bacterium | reverse complement strand
GCAATTCGTTTCCGGCGATGATGTCCGTGGTTCTGGTATCAGCCTCGGCTCTTTAAACACGGGCGAAAGCCGTACGTTGACTTATCAAGCCAGGATCCTGGGTAGTACTGCCACTGGGATTGTGAACACTGCGAGAGTCAGGAGCAATGAGGTTAGCGAAAAAACTGACACAGCCACAGTGAACGTACAGAGCGTAACGCGCAATCTCACGATCCAGAAGACGGTCCGCAATGTCACAAACTCTGAAAACAATTTCGTAGAGACAACCAATGCCAAAGAAGGCGATATCGTGGAGTACAGAGTTGTGATCACAACCACTGGGAATGGAGGCCAAACGAATATTATTGCCACGGATTCGCTAGCTACCCGCCTCGAGTTCACAAGCGGTGATGATCTACGCTCTGGTTTAAACATTGGCGATTTGTCGGCGAATCAGACGCGCACGCTGACCTATCAAGCCCGAATTCTTGGTTCTACAGCAACCACAATCACTAACACCGCCCGGGTGAAAAGCGACCAAGTTACTGAAAAAACTGACACAGCAACTGTTAAAGTCCTAGCTATCAAAGCTCCGGGTGATCTGACAATCCGACCTTAATCCGCACTTTTGACAAAATGTGTGAGTTGTGCTATACTCGTTTGTTGAGTTAAACGCTATGGCCACACTCATTAGAAAACTCAATCTCAAAGTCACACTCGGGCTATTACTGCTAGCGGGTGTTTTTGCTGGGCTCTTGTCCGGCGTTTTAGTTCGTGCAGCCGGACCAGAATTTAACAAATTTCCCATCACTTATACAAAACCTGGCGCGCCCAGTTTTCTCGATTATCCGCTTCTCGATGCTCGCAGAGTTGGCGGAGTTTACAGCTCTTCGCAGGCTGATCATGATGACGGGATAACAGTTGATCCAGGCGATGAAATTGATGTTACTGTTTATTATCACAACGGTGTAGTTGATGATTCTGCCAACACTGCGGTGAACACAGTGGTCAAAGCCTTTTTGAGTCCAGCTCTAAACGGGACTGCAAATTCTCATATTCTCTCGGCTACAATTGGCGCGAACAATGCAGAGACGGTTTCCAGTGCGGACGAGTCTCGAGGCGGCAACATCGAGATCAAAATAACCGGAAACGAACCTCGTTCGTTAAGCTTGGTTTCCGGAACCGTTAAGCAGCTCAAAAACTGGGGATCTCGCGAGCCTGCTAACGGGAGCTCGAATATTTCCCAAACAGTGAGTCTCCCTAACAGTATTTTCACAAGCGGCGTGGGACTCGGAGACATCCGAGGATGCTGGCCATTTTTTGGCTTTGTCTCTTTTCGCCTGAAAGTTTCAGCGGATCAGATCAATCAAGGCCTGGAGATAACCAAGCAAGTATTGAACGTTACAAAAGACGAGACTGATTACCACAGCTCAACAAACGCGGTAGAAAACGACATTGTGCGTTTTCGAGTTGAAATAAAGACGACCGGCAATGCCAGCCAGACTCAGACAGTGGTTCGCGATACATTGCCTTCCAGATTGAGTTTTGTTACCGGTGATGATCTGCGCGGTGATGGGGTAACCATTGGCACGATTGCCCAAAATCAAACAAGAACCTTTACCTTTGACACCAAAGTCACTGGCTCATCCTCAGGAACAGTGACCAATACAGCCAAGGTTAAAAGCAGTGTTGTTTCTGAAAAAACTGCTTCCGCAGATGTTATTATTACCAAACCCGCTGATCTAACCCGCGGACTTGAGATCACAAAACGTGTCCGCAATGTAACAGACGGTACAAGTTTTTCTAGCTCCACAAATGCCAGAGAAGGGGATACTGTTCGTTTTGAAATCGTTGTTAGAACCACGGGAAATGGTTCTCAAACTCATGTGACAGTGCGTGACAATCTCCCGTCTCGATTGCAGTTTATTTCCGGTTCCGGTGATGACATCCGCGATTCTGGAACTGATCTCGGGTCTTTGAGTGAAAACACCACAAAAACTTTCACTTTCGACGTCCGCGTTACAGGCGGATCGGCAGCAACCGTGACCAATACCGCACGGGTAAGGAGTAATGAAGTTTCGGAAAAATCTGCTTCAGCCAATGTCGCAATCGCTCCTTCTGACAGCGGATCAGTGTCGCGCGGGTTATCTATAACGAAACGGGTGAGAAACATCACCGATAACACAAGCCTTGCGGGGGCAGTCGATGCCGACCCCGGAGATATCGTGCAATTTGAAATTCGCATTGACACTTCTGGCGATGCTTCCCAGCATGATGTATGGCTGCGCGATATTTTGCCATCAAAGCTGGCTTTTCGCAGCGGCGATTCCATCGCCACAGGTAGCGGGCGAAATCTCGGGACTTTGAGCGCCGGAACGAGCCGAACATTTGTTTATGACGCCGCAGTGGCAGGCAGTTCAGAATTTACAGGAAGCACGACTTCGCTCGCCAATAACGCTTCGGTGCGCTCAAATGAGGTTTCCGAACGGTTTGCTTCAGCCATCGTTCGAGTCAATCGATCGACTGTCAGCACTTTTGAGAAGCGGAAAACCGCGTTTAATATTACGAGACAAGTCAGTGCGACGCTGGTTTCAGCGCAGCCAGGTGATATTATTGCCTATACTTTGTATTTTCGGAACATAGGATCCGGCACTATTGTCGGCCATGTTTTTGAGGATTATATAGCGGACGTTCTGGAGCTTGCAGAAATCGCTGATCAGGGCGGTGCGCTTTCTGTGGATCACACAATTCGCTGGGCGCCAGTGGATGTTTCTGCGGGTACAGAGGTGAGCCGCACTTTTCAGGTGCGCGTGAGAGCGGGTACGCTGTTTCCCGTGTCATCTGATCTCGTCATGACCAATGTCTACGGAAATGAAGTGCGCGTTCCGGTGATTCGCGGAAGCATAGCTGGTGTGACCACACCACCGCGCACCGGCGCTTCGGAAAATTTAGGTTTCCTACTCGCGAGCATGTCCACGATCGGATATTGGATAGTCCGCAAACGAAAAATATTTACGCTAAGAGCCAGGTTCTAGTCAAGGCCGAGAGATCGGAGAAATAATGCGAGTTCGCGACCTGTGATTTTTCGGTTCTGCCCCGGCGAAATTCGGCCAAGTTCGAGATTCATGATTCTGGTGCGTTTCAGGACGCGCACAGTGTAGCCAAAGACATCACACATTCGCCGGATTTGGTGGTGCCGGCCTTCGGTGAGAGTAATTTTGAATTGATGTTCGGAAATCTTACTGACCGTAGCGGGCCGCGTGACAAAATCGTCAATCCTTACCCCTTGGCGAAGATGCTCCAAAAACCCGGGGCGGAGTTTTTTGTCTACTGTGACAATATAGATTTTTTCGTGTCTGTATTTAGGATTTAACAAGCGGTCAGTGATCCGGCCGTCATTCGTGAGGAGAATCAAGCCTTGAGAATTTTTATCAAGCCTCCCCACTGGAAACAACCCGGAGAGGTTTTTAATTTTGATGGCATGCGTATCAATCCCCAGTGGTTTGTGGTATGCTAAATACACTCGGCTCTCCGAGATTTTTTTCGCAGAGCGTTCGTCGAGTTCGACCTGGTCATCCTCATTAATTTTTTGTCCGATGACAGCGCGTTTCCCGTTGACTCTGACTTTTCCTTCAGCAATGAGTTTGTCAGCCTGCCGCCTGGAACAGTATTGCTGCAGGGCGAGATAGTGGTTGATGCGGATAGGATATTGCATAATTTGAAATTTCAAAGTTCAAATGTCAAATCAAACCCAAAGCCCAAATCAATAAATTTTGTCATTAAAGCATTGATTTGAAATTTGGAATTTGTCATTTGAGCTCCATTCACAAATTGGATTAATTATACCAATGAAACATAACTTCTGGAAAGCTCTAAAACGTCCGATCCTGGCCCTCGCTCCCATGGCCAATGTCACTGACGCGGCCTTTCGGTTCATTATCGCGAAATACGGAAAACCAGATGTGATGTTTACGGAATTTACATCTTGCGATGGGCTGTGTTCTCCTGGCCGCGAAAAACTCCTGGTGGATTTGAAATTTACAGATACCGAGCGGCCGATTGTCGCGCAATTTTTTGGCAGCAAACCTGAAAATTTTTTTCGCTGCGCCCAGCTTGCCCGCGAGCTGGGATTTGACGGCATTGATATTAACATGGGTTGCCCGGATCGGGCAATGGAGAAGCAGGGCGCAGGCGCCGCGCTCATAAAAAATCCCAATCTCGCGCGGGAGATTATCGCAGCTGCCAAAGAGGGGGCAGGGGATTTGCCGGTTTCAGTCAAAACCCGCCTTGGTTACAACAAGATCGTTCTCGAAGAATGGCTGCCGGTTTTGCTAGAGGCAGATTTGGCGGCTATCACGATTCATGCCAGAACCCGCAAGGAAATGTCAGCGGTTTCAGCTCATTGGGATCAGGTCAAACGCGCAGTTGAAATAAGAGATGAAATGAAATCCAAAACCCTGATCCTCGGTAATGGGGATGTTAAGGATCGGAATGAAGCAGAGGCGCGGGTCAGGGAAACCAGTTGCGACGGTGTGATGATCGGACGGGGGATTTTTGGCAACCCCTGGCTGTTTTCGAGTGCGCGAGATTATCGCAAGGTGGAATTGCCCGAAAAATTGAGAGTCATGTTTGAGCATACGCTCCTGTTCGAAAAAATATTCCAAGGTCTAAAAAGTTTTGACGTCATGAAAAAGCATTATAAAGCTTACGTATCTGGTTTCGACGGAGCCAAGGAGCTCCGAGCGAAGCTTATGGACGTTCGGAATGCTGTGGGCGTTGAGTCAGTTCTTTCTCGCACCCAAGGCAAAGAGGGATACGAGCAGGGCTAGGGCATTGCCCCCTAGAGCACTCATACGCAAGAACATGATATAATAGCGGTAGTATGAACCCCGTTAGAAATATCCGGGGTTCATAGTCCGAATTTGAAATCAAATATTCATTTCAGATAACGTTAGCACATTAATTAGTAGGAATTTCTAACGGGGTGAAAAAAAAATCGCTTTATTTGTTGTTTGTCTCCACGCTCGCTTGCACGGTTTATCTGTGGTGGTCGGGAAGTTCCGGCTTATTTTTGCAAGCAGGTAACAGAAACCTTTCGCTCATTGCTGTTGGCAGGTTGTGCGGACTGCTCCTCGAGACTGGGATCCTTATGCAGCTTGTGTTCATGGGCCGCGTGAGATGGATCGAGCAGCAGTTTGGACATGACAAATTGAACCGCATTCACCGTACTCTCGGAAAATATTTGTCGATTTTACTAGTGTTGCACCCGTTCCTTATTACCACGGGTTACGCTCACTATACTGGTAGCGGGTTTTTCGGACAATTTTGGGAATTTCTCACCACGTGGGATCACGTGTTGAAGGCATTCTCCGGCCTCATTATTCTTGCCATTGTCATAGCAACCTCGGTGTTTTTACGCGGCCGCATCCGTTACGAATTCTGGTATTTCACGCATTTTTCCGTGTACGCGGCAATTGCTCTCGCGTTCTTTCACCAAACCCGCTTTGGCGATTTCGCGGGGCGGCCCGGAGCTATCGTGTATTGGTATGTTCTCAATTTTGGCGTGTTCGGGTTAATTTTGGGCTACCGATTTGTCCGTCCCCTCTATTTATTTGTAATCCACGATTTCCGCGTCGAACGGGTGGTCGTGGAAAATTATAATACGTACTCTGTGCATATTGGCGGACGAGATCTTGCGCGATTTCACTTTCTGCCGGGTCAGTTTGCCAATTTATTTTTTTTGCAACGGGGTCTCCTGTTTTCCCATCCGTTTTCTTTTTCAGCCGCACCGAACGGACAGAGTTTGCGCTTCTCCATCAAGGCAGAAGGGGATTTTACCTCCCGGGTGAGTAAGCTGCGCCCCGGCGCTCGAGTATTGATAGATGGCCCGCTTGGCGTGTTTACGGAAAAAACCGCGCATGTCGACAAATTTTTGTTTGTTGCCGGGGGAATTGGTATCACCCCGATCCGGTCGCTTGTCGAGTCGCTTGCTCAAAAAAACAAGGACTTGGTTTTGTTGTATGCCAACCGCACCCCGGAGGACGCGGTGTTTGGGCGCGAGCTTGCGACAATAGCTGCGAGGCAGCATTATGTCTTTTCCAATATCCTGGAGCAAGAAACTCCTGGCTACGAAAAGGGCCGGATAGATCGGGAAAAAATCGCGAGACTTGTCCCGGATGTTCTGGAGCGTGAGGCTTTTATCTGCGGGCCGCCTCCCATGATGGAGGCAGTGGCCAAGACTTTGCAGAGCCTGGGGATGAGCCGCGAGCGAATCCATTTCGAAAAATTTTCGTATTGATCAAACCAATTTGGTATTCAGGAGTGACAAAATTCAGCAACTTAAGGCACTGTACAATTCGCGCGAATTGTATAACGGGTTTGATAAATTAGACCCTGTTAATGTGCCACAGAGGTAGGTGATGACTGTACAAAATTGTTGTTTTCATTTATAATACTGACGTAGAATAATTTTCTGCGCATAGCAGATTTTTTGTTGAGTTATGACCCAAATCCGAAATGTAACCATTATCGCTCACGTCGACCACGGTAAAACCACGCTTGTGGATGCTTTACTTCGGCAGTCGCAGACCAAACTTGGAAAAGAGCAAGCAGGGGCAGATTTGATTATGGATTCAAACGAGCTGGAGCGGGAGCGAGGGATTACGATTTTTTCCAAGAATGCGTCAGTGCGCTGGGGTGAGACGAAAATTAACATCATTGATACACCAGGCCATGCGGATTTCGGCGGCGAGGTGGAGCGGGTGTTGCGCATGGCTGACGGCGCTTTGCTCCTCGTCGACGCTAAAGAAGGACCCATGCCGCAGACCCGGTTTGTCCTCAAAAAAGCTTTGGCCCTGGGTTTGCGGATAATCGTAGTGATAAATAAAATTGACAAACCGGATGCCAGGATCAATTTTGTGCATGACAAGACTTTGGAGCTTTTTTTGGAGCTTGGGGCATCGGACGAGATTGCGGATTTTCCTACTGTATACGCGAGCGCGAAACTCGGCAGAGCAGGTTTTGAAGCGGATCTTGCGAAAATGTCAGACATTTCACCAGTTTTTGAAGCCATTCTCAAATACATTCCCGCGCCCAACGCCAATCCGGACAAGCCTCTCCAAATGCTGGTGACCACTGTGAGCGCCGATGCTTTCAAGGGCCGCATTGCCACTGGTCGGATTTCCCAAGGCAAGATCAAGGCTGGCCAAGATATTACCCATATCAACCGCCAAGGGCAAATGAAAAAATATCGTCTTGTATCGCTCATGACCTTTGAGGGGTTGGAACGCCGAGATGCTGGCGAAGTACAGGCCGGGGATATAGCCGCTGTCTCTGGCATTCCAGATATAGTGATTGGTGAAACCATTGCTGATGGCGAGAACCCCCAGGCTCTGCCTGTGCTGGAGATAGAACAACCGACAGTGAAGATGACATTTTCAGTCAATGATTCGCCCTTTGCCGGACGAGAAGGGGATTTTTGCACTTCACGGCAGATTCAAGAACGTTTATTTAAAGAACTCGAGACAGACATGGCTTTGCTCGTAGACCTTGGCCCCGGGCAAAACGAGTGGACAGTGTCCGGCCGTGGTGAATTGCATCTGTCTATCTTGATCGAGAGGATGAGGCGCGAAGGCTATGAGTTTCAAGTCTCGCGGCCCCAAGTCATCAACAAAGATAACCTGACGCCGTTTGAGCGAGTGTTTATCGAGGTGCCGGAAAGCTATTCGGGAGTGATCATCCAGAAGCTAGGAGGGCGGCGCGGGGAAATGCAGGATTTGCGGACTGAAAACAAAATCGCCTTTCTCGAATTTTTGATCCCAACCAGAGGCCTTCTCGGGTATCGCAGTGAATTTCTCACAGACACAAGGGGTTTGGGAATCATCAATGCTACGTTTGAAGATTATCGACCGGACCCTGGGAATTGGCGCGAACGCGAGCAGGGGTCGCTGGTGGCGCACGAATCAGGGATAACTAATCTATATGGTTTGCTCAACGTTCAAGATCGGGGGGTGATGTTTGTGGGGCCCGCGGTTGAGGTTTATCGGGGTCAGGTTGTGGGACAAAATGCCCGCTCCGAAGATATTTCCGTGAACGTTTGCAAGACGAAACAACTCTCGAACATGAGGAGCAAGGGCGAGGGTGGGCAGGAGCATTTCAATGCCCCGCGAGAAATGACCCTCGAAGATGCTTTACAATATATTTCCGATGACGAGCTGGTTGAGGTCACGCCGAAAAACGTGCGTATCCGCAAAAAAACTCTGGACGCCGCGGAAGCGAGACGAAAAGCCCGAATGGGATAAAGTATTTCTAAAGCTTGGGCAATATAGTGAAAACCTGCTAAAATAAGGGCAAGAAAGTCTTTATTATGCTCGAAATTACTGATGAAAAATTTGACGAAACGCGGAATCTAGCAGAAGAGCTGTATAAAAATGCAGGGAGAATCAGGTGCCCTTATTTAGACGAGGATGTGCATTTTAATGCGGAAGGATTTGAGCATTTACTTTTCAAATCTTGGAACAAATCAAGAACGAGAGGGGAGCAATATACTCGGTTGAGGCTATTTCCGCTAGCCCCTTTGATCATCAGCAAATCCCACACTTTGCAGGAGTATGACGAACGGAAATTATTTGTGAGACAAAAAATAAATTCCCGTTGGGAACAGAGAATGAAAACAGTCCGTTATTTTGTTTTTGTGGCTATCGTGAAAAACGTGAGACTGAAGGTTGTGGTGAAAGAGATAGAAGGCGGGGCCAAATTTTTTTATAGTTTATATCCCTCTTGGAGAGTAGTTATGAGTGAGAATGGAAATCAAAGAAAAGTCTTTTATTCTGGAGACCTTGAGACCTTGTGAGACAAATAAAAACGCACCTGTCTGCGGTTTATGTATTGACCGCGAGAGGGCCAAAGCCCTCACAAGTGCATCTGCATTATATCAATAGGCCGTGCCGTAGTCAAGATTTTGGTGGTATATATGCACAAATTCTGCTAAAATAGGCTTACCTAAGCCTATTTTTTATGACGCGAAAAATGAAAGAGACCAAACACACTCAAGAGGAGTTAAAGAAAATACAGGAAGAGTCGGAAGAGCAGAAATTGCCGGAACAAGGCAAGGTTTTTACGGTTTCCGAAAAAATCAGAAAGCGGGTGCATAATTTGCCGGATCCGACCCGGCCGCCTTTGGGTTACGACGAGTACAAGGCTTTTGATCGCGTTTTTCCTTACATTCGCCTGCCGCGCTTACTGCCCAATACTTTGGTGGACACGGTAAAATTTAACGCGCCGGAGATGGAACCTAACCAGCTTATTTTGGGCGACAATTTGGAAGTTTTGCGCACTATTCCAACCGAAAGTATAGATTTAATTTACATTGACCCGCCGTTTTTTTCCGGCCGGAACTACAACGTAATTTGGGGCGATTCCAACGAAGTGCGCTCATTCCACGATATTTGGGAAGGCGGCATAGATTCTTATTTAGTCTGGCTCAACGCCCGCCTCTGGGAAATGCGCCGCGTCCTTACAAAAACCGGCTCTATTTACGTTCACTGCGACTGGCACGCCAGCCATTACATTAAAACCGAAATGGATAAGATTTTTGGATACGAGAATTTTAAAAACGAGATTATTTGGTGTTATACAAGTACAGGGGCATTAAAACCTAGATGGTTTAAAAGAAAGCACGATGTAATTTTTTGGTACACAAAGAGTCAGGAAGAATGGATTTATAATTTAGATATAGTGAGAGTGCCATATTCAGAAAAAACAGTCGCGAATTATCAGAAAGGTTTACGTGGTTCGGGATTTTCGGGTGATTCATATAAAGAGGGTCAGGAAAAGCTTGGTAAAGCACCGGAAGACTTCTGGGCTGATATTGCAGAAGCGTTTAAGTCAACGAGAGAAAATATCGGTTACCCGACCCAAAAACCTGAAGCGCTGATTGAGCGAATTATTCAAGCTTCATCCCAAGAGGGCGGTATAGTCGCGGATTTTTTTTGTGGTGGGGGTACGACTTTGGCTGTAGCCCAGAGGCTTAAGCGACGCTTTATTGGTTGTGATTCATCGCGCATTGCCATTGCAGTTACTCTTGATCGTTTAGTTAAAGTTGGTGAGGAAATGAGCGGGGTAAAAAGCAATCTTTCCAAGAAAGAGATGATGCAACTGGCTATGGTTAAAAATGAAAAAGTTCCGAATATTGAAGTCTCGTATTTGGGTGTTTACCCAATAGACAAGTTTGAAGATTTGGAGCAGGAAAAATTTATTAGCTTTATTTTGACTTGCTACGACGCGAGCAGAAATACGGCCGAGGGCGTAACGCACGGCTTCCGTCCTCCGGGACAGAGCGAGCCTATTTTAATTGGACCGGCTGATCCAAAAGAATCAGTTGATGCAAAAGTAGTACGAGATTTTTTTGATGAAATCAAAGAACGGTTGGAGCCGAACAAGCCGGTAAAGGGAAAAATTATTGGTTGGCGGTTTAGCAAGCATGTGCAGGAGTATCTGGAAATACTGAAAAAGTATATCACCGACAACAGACTGTTTGCGGACGATAACGAAACGCCGCTTATTGATTTGGAATTAATACCCATTCGTTCAAATAAATTCCGTCAAAGAGTTTTGGCAAGGTATTTGAACGTAGAGGACGCGGAATTTTATTTACGTTTTCCTGACCAGCCGATTGTAAGAGAAATTAAGGTCAAAAAGACTGGTGATTTGGAATATAAATTTGAGGCTGTTGACGCTTTTTCAGCGGAAGAAGACGGCTGGCTGGTAAATTGCCAATGGGATTTTGACTATCAGGAAGGACACTTTGCCGCCGACAATGAATATATTTTGTCGCGGGAAAAGGTCAAGGACAAAAAACGCGGCGAACGGTTTGAGGCAGTATTAATAGCCAAACACAAATTTGAAAAATCGGTAGAGTATACTATTGCCTGCAAAGTGCAGGATAATTTAGCGGGAGAAACAATTTTGAGTACAAAATTATTAATTAAGTAAAAATAATGTATGAACTATAAAGACATAATAAAACAAAATAAAACAAAAATTGTTTCTATAGCTTTTGCTATACCTACTTTGACCCCATCGGAGCCGGGTAAACAAAATGTAGAAATTAAATTTGCTGGATCTGGTTTTTTTATTTCTGATAGTGGTTATGTCTGTACATGCAATCATGTATTAAATTCTGCACAAGGTCAGGTTTCAGTAGGTTTTAGAAATAATGGAAATTATGTTTTTTCTCCTGCTAGGGTAGTGATTACTGATCAAGAAAGAGATATTGCTATTATTCAGATAATCAAACCGGAGGAATTTAAACAAAAAATTTTTGAGACTGTCTTAATTGGGGACTCCTCACATTTAGAAGAAGGCGATGAAGTTATGTTTGTTGGTTTTCCTTTTGGTGGGGTTACAGGAGGCGGCTTTTCTCCAAGCGCGACAAGAGGCATTATTAGTAGCTTAAGACCAAGACAAATAGGCCAGGTTGATATACCTTTTTTCCAAATCGATGCTCTGACCCTAGAGGGTAATAGTGGTGCGCCAGTTTTTGACTCCGATAGTAAAGTGGTTGCTGTAATTAACTCGAGATTTGACCCATTAATGTTGGGTAATACACCACAGGTTGTAATCGGCGGCAGGCCCCTCGGTATATCAACAAATATTGGATTTGCAATACCGATCAATTTAGTTAAGCCTCTGATTCAAGCCGCATTAACAAAAACCTCCTAATGCGTTATTTTTTCAAACCTCACGAAAATAATTTTAAAGAATGGCGGAAGGGTGGCTACCAGGGCATACCCGAGGCAGGCGCAGAGTTTTTGCGGCATTTAAGGTCGCCGTCGTTTCGGCCGAAAATTGACCTGTGGAATACCAAGCAGTGGGACAAGGTGCAGATGGAAGCTATTGAGCGGTGCATTTACAGCTTTGAAATTTTAGGTGAAAAAGATTTGCTGACCAAAATTGTGACCGGAGGCGGTAAAACTACAATTATTGGCGCAATGATTGCGTATCTGATTATTGCCCACGACCAAAACAAATTTCTGGTTTTAACGCCAAACACCATTGTCCGCGATCGTTTGGTGGACGAGTTTGATCCGAGTTCGCCAATGTATATGTTTGATGTCTTTCCGCTTTTCTTTAATTCCTACGAATCATTAAGAACGCGAATATCTTTGCATCAAATGAAGCCAAGCGAAAGTTCGGCCGGGGTGCGGGCGGGCAACATTATTTTAGGCAACATCCACCAAATATATGAACGGACGGAAAATTGGAAGGTGATTATGGAAAATGTGGAAAGTTTGTGCGTGTTTAATGACGAGGCGCACAATACCAAAGCCGAGCAATATAACGATTTGATGAACAAGCTAAAACCCAAGCGGTTTTTTAGGCTGGACACCACGGCCACGCCGGACCGACTGGACGGCATGCATCCGGACAGTAAAATGGTTTTTACTTATGACATTGAGGAAGCCATGCGGGATAAAATTATCAAACGGCCGGTAATTTTCCATCCCGATGTGACCAAAGTCAAGCTGACTTACGAGGATTTGGAAACTGGCAAAACTATTTCCGCCGAGGAAGTGCCCTGGGAAGAAATTGAACGGAAAAAAGTGCCGGCCAGGCGCTACATTACCAGCAGGCATCCAATGCGCCAGCAAATTGCCATTGCTTTGGAGCTTTTGAAACAGCAAAGAATCCGCACGCCGGAAAAGTACAAGCCGCTGTTGTTTGTGGTGGCGTTGTCAATTAATGATGCAGAAATTATCAAAAAGGAAATTGAGGAATTAGGGGATCCGTACGGCGTAAAAAATGTCTTATTGGTTACCAATGAATCCGAGGACGAGCTAAAAGAAGCGGCCAGGGATTTGAATAAAAATCCGCAAACTGAATGGGATGCGGTAGTTTCGGTATTGATGCTCCGCGAGGGCTGGGATGTGAGAAATATCTCGATAATTTTGTTGTTTAGGAAATTTAGCTACAAAGAAGTGGATGGTCAGATTTTTTCTGTGTATGGCCCGCAAGTAATTGGTAGGGGCTTGCGTAGGATGAGCAATAATCCCCTTGAGTGGGAGTCGTTGTATGTGGTGGATCATCCAATTTTAAAACATAGCTGGTTATGGGACTATTTGAAAGCCACAACTTATCCTGACGGCTTGGATCCGGCGGCTGTGGTGATAGATATGGAAAAAATTCCCGAGGATGGCAATATTGAGAAAGTGGATGAAGAAAATAAAACCGTGGAAGAGGTTCAAAAACTAGAAAGCTTTGGGGATTTGCCGGAAACGCCAATGCCGCCTGAAGCCGTTGAGCCGATATATGAGTGGCAGAAGTTTTTGGACGAATATGTATACGATTTTCAGCGAATAAATATTGAACAGGAAATACGGCAAGTAAAAAGTCATAATCTCGACAGCCATCTCACAACTTTGGATAAGGACAATTTACCTAAAGTGGAGGTGGAGAGAATTGCGGAAATTACTAGAACAGACCATTGGGATATTGGCGAGTTGAAAAAAAGGTTAATTCGGCAGATTCACGGGATTGCCCGCAATGGCTTATTGGAGTTTGATCGTAATGTGGATGAAAGACAGGTAAAATTGATTGGCATTTTGCGCGGGCACATTAAGAAACGGTTTTTAGGCGGCTCGGAGATTGAGGAGTGCGTGGACGATGTTGCTTTGAGGCGGCTGTGGGCAGTTTTAGACCAAATACGTGATATATTTTTGAGGCCGGAACTTTTGGAAGGAATTTTTAAAACCAGAGGCAATGATAAGTAAAAAAGGCGTTCTCACTAATTTATCTAAAAGCCTGTACGGGCAGGAGTCTTACGATTCAGCATTGGAGCGGGAGTATATGGTGGAGTTGGAAAGAGATCCTGGGGTAGTGAGGTGGACAAAAAAACACGGCATCAAAATACCTTATAAGATGTTATTATTTGTGCATAATTATTTGCCGGATTTTTTTGTGGAGTTTAAAGACGGGAGCAAGGAACTGCACGAGACCAAAGGCTTGCCTTTGTTGTTTTGGTTATCTACAAAATTAAAAGGCCAGTCCGCGGAGGAATACTGCAAAGCACAGGGCTGGAAATATAAGACAATAACCAAAGGAAGCTCGGCTTTTTATAATAAAATTTGAGAAGAAACCCGAGGTCTTCAAGAATATCAATAAACACCCGAAATCGAAAAAATTGACAAAGGATTTTATGAGCTTTATGGTTTGACGGCAGAGGAAATAAAAGTAATTGAGGGCAATATTTCAAAATGATTTCCGCCTTTTTCCTCTTCGTTTTTAATCGTTGCGATGACGAGCTCGTTGAGGTCACTCCAAAGAATATCCGCATCCGCAAAAAAATTCTGGATGCCGCCGAAGCGAAACGAAAAGAAAAGGGGATGAAATAAAAAAACCGG
>JAHFJD010000032.1 GCA_023246055.1 Candidatus Doudnabacteria bacterium | reverse complement strand
AGTAAGCAGTAAGCAGTAAGCAGTAAGCAGTAAGCTGTAAGCTGTAAGCTGTAAGCAGTAAGCTGTAAGCAGTAAGCAGTAAGCAGTAAGCAGTAAGCAGTAAGCAGTAAGCAGTAAGCAGTAAGCAGTAAGCAGTAAGCAAAAAAATTTGTATTTGAAGAGATTAGAAATCCACGGGTTCAAGAGTTTTGCCAAAAAAATGATTTTGGAGTTTGAACCTGGAATCACGGCCGTCGTCGGCCCTAACGGTTCCGGCAAATCTAACATTGCCGATAGTCTGCGTTGGGTGTTTGGGGAACAGTCCATGAAACTCTTGCGCGGCAAGGTGGCCTCGGATGTGATTTTTGCCGGGTCAGATAACAAAGCGCGCCTGGGGGCAGCGGAGGTGATGGTATTTTTTGACAATACTGATCATAAAATGGCGGTGGATTATGATGAGGTGGCGATCGGCCGACGAGTCTATCGAGACGGCAATTCTGAATATGTTCTCAATGGCAGCGTGGTGCGCCTGCTGGACATCGAGGACCTGTTATTTCGATCAGGATTTGGCAACACGTCATATTGGGTTATCGGGCAAGGCCTGATCGACCAGCTTATTTTGCGCGGCCCGGCTTCAGTCAAGGAGCTCGTCGAGGAGGCGGCAGGGATCACCCCTTATTACCTAAAACGCGACCGCACTATCCGCAAACTCGAACAAACCCAAACGAATCTCGAGCAAGCTCAAGTTTTGGCCGCGGAAATAGAGCCGCGGTTGCGCTCTCTCAAGCGGCAGGCGCGGCGTCTGGAGCAGCGTGAAGGCCTGGAGACCGAGCTTCGAGAGCTGCAGATCGGGTACTACGGGCAGATTTTTCAGGGCCTTGATATTCAGATTTACGAGGTCAGCCAGAAACTCGCAATTTTTGAAAAACAACTCGACGATTTGCACAAGGAAATCGTGAATTTGAGCAAGAGCACTGAACAGCAGGAAGGCGAGTCCCAAGGCCGCTCCGCGTCCTACCGGCAGGTCAAATCTGATCTCGATGACCTCCAGAAGAAACGTTTGAAATTGCTGGAGGAACAAGCTGTGATTCGCGGCCGGATAAGAGTAGAGGCCATAAATACTAACAAATCTGGGACCATTGATCTCGAGGCGCTGAAATCTAAATTTAAGGCCGCATTTCAGCGACTCGTTAATTTGTTTAATGATTATCGCCCCGATGAAGCCAAGCGGGTTCAGGATTTGTTTGCAGAAGTCGCCAGAATTTTTGAGGGCAAAGAAGCAGAGCCGAAAACCGATAGCGCATTTTCCGATTTGAAAAAGGAAGAAGACAGATTGAATCGCGAACTCGAAAGTTTGTTTGCCAAGATCAGCAAATTGGAGCAAGATTTTACAGCTTACAATCAAGAAGATGAAAAGATGAAGCAACAATTGTTTGTGAAAGAGCGATTGTTGCGCACCAAGCAGGATCTGGTGCTCAAGACCGCGGAGCAAAAAAATGGTCTCGCGGTAGAGCAGGCCCGGGTTTTGACGCGCAAAGAAGCGTTCATGGAGGAAGCCATCACTGCTCTCGGCCCGGGGTTTGCAGGTTTGCTTCCCAAACAAAAGCTGCAGCATTCTCTTGCTGATTTGTCGGAAAAAATCGGCAAATTAAAAAAGCAGCTGGAGATGATTGGTGGAGTGGATGAGTTGCTTTTACAAGAGTATCAGGAGACTGAAGCTCGTTATACTCATTTGACCACGCAGTCCGCGGACCTTGAGAAAGGCGTGAAAGATCTCAAGACTGTGATTGCAGAGCTTGATGAAGTGATCAAAAAAGAGTTTCAGGAAGCCTATCAGCAAGTGTCGGAAAAATTTGCCGAGTATTTCCGCCTGTTGTTTACAGGCGGCAAAGCCACCATGACGCTGGTGCGGGAGCCCGCCCGCCTCGCAAGCGAGAGCGTTGCGGGCAGGCAACCAGTGTTGGCTTCTCCCCCTCGCCCGCCCGCCTGGACTTCGCCCAAGCGAAGTCGGGCAGGTGAGGGGGAGATTGAGAGGGGGTTAACCTCCCCTACCCCTCCTCACGAGGAGGGGGATGACTATGGTGAGGAGGAGGTTAAGTCTCGTAAATTAGAGATCGTGGGGATTGATATCCGGGCCACGCCGCCAGGGAAAAAACTCGGCGGGATTTCCGCACTATCAGGCGGGGAGCGAGCTCTCACCTCGATCGCTCTGCTGTGCGCTCTCCTGCATATCAATCCTTCGCCGTTTGTGGTGCTTGATGAGGTGGATGCCGCGCTCGATGAAGCGAACTCCATTCGGTTCGGAAAAATTCTCGGCGTCCTCGCGCACAAAACTCAATTTATCACCATCACTCATAACCGCGAAACCATGCGCCAATCGCACACGCTCTATGGTGTAACCATGGGGGATGACAGTGTGAGCAAGATAATTTCTCTCAAACTCGACCAAGCCGCAGTGTATAGCACGAAAAATTGAGTCTTGACTGCCGAGCTTTCCAGTGTTAATCTATAAGCCATGTTAACAATCAGATTGCAAAGAGTGGGGCGGAAAAATCAGCCGGTATTCCGGATTGTTTTGGCGGAAAAACACCGCGCAGCCCAGAAAAAAACCGTGGAAAGTCTTGGCCTCTATAATCCGCGCAACAAAGAGTTCACAGTCAAGGAGGAGCGCGTTAAATACTGGCTCGAAAAGCACACAGCACTCTCACCGACTGTGCATAATTTGTTTGTTACGAAGAAACTTATTGAAGGCAAAAAAATTCAGGCCTGGAGTCCGAGAAAAAAGCCAGTCGCAGCCGGTGGCGCGGAGCAGGCAGGAGCAGCTTCTGTACCGGCATCTCCTGCGTCTCAACCCTCTCCGACCAAGGAGGAGGAAGTGAAAACCGAAGTCGCAGCAGAGAGTCGAGAGCAAGTGCAAAGCGAAGCAGCCACGGCCTCCAACAAACCCGCTGATTCAGATGAACCTGCGCCAGCCGCATAATTGTTTTGGCTGTTGTATTAGCATGTTAACATGCTAATACGGAAACAATGAGGTTGTTTCTTGATTGACATTTTCTCTTCATTCTGATACCGTTGCTATCAGCCCTTCATAATTAATACAAAGGAATCACAAAGTGGAAAAAGATCAAGAGTTCGTGGAATTTGTCGTAAAATCACTGGTCGACCATCCTGAGGCCGTGAAAACCGAACGAACGGTTGACGAAATGGGAGTGCTCATCAGTTTGCATTTGTCCCCGGAAGACATGGGACAAATCATCGGTCGTCAAGGCCAAACCGCCAAAGCCTTGCGCACGTTATTGCGGGTGGTTGGCGCCAAACACAAGGCCAGAGTGAACCTCAAAATTGTCGAACCAGAAGGCGGCCGAGGGCCGAGGTCCGCGCAAGTCGGACAAGCTCGATCCGCCTCAGGCGGAGAGGAAGCTCCGGATGCGATGGAAGATTTCAAGCTCTAATCCAAACGCGGAAATAAATTTAGACCCCCGTACACCCGGGGGTTTTAGTATGATAAGATTGTAAAGCCATGAAGTTTGACATCATAACGATTTTTCCCCAGTTTTTTGAAAGCTTCACGAAGGAAGCGCTAATTTCGCGCGCCATCAAAAAAAAGATCATCAAGATCACGCCGCATGATCTGCGGAAATGGACGCGCGATAATCACGAGACTGTAGACGGCCGGCCGTATGGAGGAGGCGTGGGGATGGTGATGATGGTCGAGCCGATTTTCAAGGCGGTTTCCGCCTTGAGGAAATCAAAAAATACCCCCCCCCGCCCCTCTTTGTCAAAGAGGGGAGTCAGAGGGGAGTTCAGGTCGCGAGTCGTGCTATTCTCCGCGAAAGGAAAAAAATTTACACAGGCAACGGCGAGAAAATGGTCCAAACTTGACCAATTAATTTTTATCTGCGGCCGGTATGAAGGTGTTGATGAACGCGTGGCACAGTATATTGCTGACGAGGAAATTTCCATTGGCGATTATGTGCTCTTCGGCGGCGAGGTGCCAGCAATGGTGGTAACGGAGGCAGTGACCAGACTTCTTCCAGGAGCAGTCGGTAAAGAGGAATCGATACAGAATGAATCGTTTGTGGCTGGTGTTTTGGAACACCCACACTACACACGGCCAGAGAGAATCAAGATTGACGGCGTGATGCGACGAGTGCCGAAAGTGTTGCTGTCAGGGAATCACAAAAAGATCAGCGATTGGAGAAAAGCGAACAGTAAAAGCATGACGCGCGAGAATGCAGATAGAATATGAAAACGATGACCTTGTCATCGTAAACAAGCCAGCAGGACTTCCTGTCTATTCCACGAAAAAAGGTACTAACGAAGATTCCGTTCTGACTTGGTTTTTGGGGGCATACCCATCGGCCAAAGCAGTCGGTGACCCAGAGCGTCCAGGCATCGTGCATCGGCTAGACAAGCAAACTTCAGGTCTTCTGGTCCTTGCAAAAACCCAGGGCGGATTTGAATTTTTGAGTCACGTCTTTCGCTCGCGTGATATCAACAAAGAGTATTTTGCGCTTGTTTATGGAAACACGCCGAAGCATGGTGTGATTGACAAAGCGCTGACCAAAATCGGCCATGAAGGCCAAAGCCGGGTGCGGGTGGACGAAAAAGGCAAAACTGCGAAAACAGAGTATTGGGCAGAGAAGCAATACAATCTGGGGGTTGACCCCGTTAGAAGTCACGCCCGCGCTGGCGCGCCCGAAGGGACTAAGGGGCTGACTACTTCTAACGGGGTTGACTCCTTCACCCTTCTTCGTATAAAATTGCATACAGGCCGAACTCATCAGATCCGTGTGCACCTCGCATCTGAGAAGCATCCAGTAATGGGTGACAATCTTTACGGCAAGCCCATTTCTCAAAAATTAAGTTCGATCCTTCCCCGCCAGTTTCTTCACGCCTCAAGATTGGAATTTAAACTGCAGAATGGAACCTGGCTAGAGGTGGAGTCAGAGTTGCCGGAAGATTTAAAAAAAGTGTTGGACAATTTGTCCAACATCCCCGCGTAGGCGGGGATCTATTCTTAAGATCTCTGGATTCCCGCTTCCGCGGGAATGACCAAAGGAAGCATGCCCTATATCAAGGAAATAACCAAAGACGTATTAAAGACCGATTTGCCCCAGCTGCGCTCGGGGCAGTCTGTTCGCGTGCATCAGAAAATCAAAGAACCGATCGTGGATCCGAAAAAGGGGACGATTACTGGTTATCGGGATCGGGTGCAGTTATTTGACGGTCAGGTGATTGCCGTCAAGCACGGCCGAGGAATCAATGCCACATTTACGGTTCGCAAGATTGCTTCCGGAGTTGGTGTGGAACGTATTTTTCCAATGCACGCGCCAACGATTGCCAGAATTGAAGTGGTCAAAGATGGTCGCGCCCGCAAATCCAAACTCTACTATACGCGTGAGGGCAAGGAAGCCAAGGTCAGGGAGATAAAAAAGAAGTAAGTAGGTAATTTAACCCACCGATCCGCCAACTGGCCAAGGGGGTTTTTGTATGTGATATTAGCATACTAGTATGGTGATAGCGCGCTATGTAAAAAAATAGGGGCGGCATAGCCGACCCTTGTAGGTTAGAGTTTTTCAATGGTGATGTGTACGTGCGTCAGTTGATTGACTCTGAACCCCCAGTTTTCCAACCAAGACTCAAGACTAATGGAGGCACCACCTTGTGTGAGAGTAATCCCTCGTTCAAGCGGTGCGATGTATAGTTCCCCTTCAAAGGTTGCTTTCCGTTCAGTTCGGCGTGGCCGCTCTTTTAACTTGACCGGTTCAATCGGTTTCAGACTATGTGCTCGAATCCGCATATTTTTCCCTTCTTCAGCTTGCCTTCCAAATTGCTTCTAGAAATAGTGTAGCACAGCTGGTACGAGCGGAGCTAATCGAAACGCCTAACAATTTAGCGATATCCTGAAGGCCAAGTTTTTTTATTGCTGCAAGTGCTTTGCCGCGGGCGTATTCGGAAACCACAGACGCGCTCGCCACGCAAATCATGCAGCCGCGAGTTTCGTGGGCAATCTCCTCGATCAGGCCTTTGCGGATTTTTAAGTAAACCTTGGTTTCATCGCCGCAGAGGGGATTGAGGGCTTCGGCGGTGTGAGTGTAGTCCGAAAGTTTGCCGCTATCGCGGGGATGATGGTAATGATTTTTGATTATGGAGGAGTAGGATTGGGTCATCGGATTATTCCCTTCATCATGAGGAGGCCTGCCCGCCTGAGGCGTTCGGGCGGGGGTCAGGGGAGGTTAACCCCCTCTTTCATCTCCCCCTCACCTGCCCGACTTCGCTTGGGCGAAGTCCAGGCGGGCGGGCGAGGGGGAGAAAGTAAACGCTGCGCATATTTTAATCCGGCGATGAATGCATCTATGTCTTCTTTTGTATTGTAAATTGCCAGGCTGATTCGAGCGGTGGATTCTATGCCCAATTTTTGATGCAGTGGCATGGCGCAGTGGTGGCCAGTGCGAATGGCTACTCCCCGAGAATCAAGGATGCTTGCTAGATCGTGAGGGGGTACGTTTTTGAGATTGAAACTTATCACACCAATGCGATCCTTGGTATTTTGTGGGCCGTAGATTTTGAGGCCGCTAATTTTTAACATTTGTTTGAGGGCATAGGCAGTGAGGTTTGATTCATATTTTAATAACTCACCCCTACCCTCTCTTTGTAAAAGAGAGGGGGTTCCCCTCTTTGCCAAAGAGGGGTTAGGGGAGTTCAAAAAATCAACCGCTGCCTCGAGGCCGATGACCCCGGAAATATTTCCGGTACCGGCTTCAAATTTATGCGGCAGCTCGGCCCATGTCGCGGAGTTCAAATTTACTTTTTTTATCATGTGTCCACCGCTCCGATAAGGCGGCATCTCGTTTAGCAATTCTTTTTTTCCGTACAATACGCCTACTCCTGTTGGTCCATACATTTTGTGGCCAGAGAGCACGTAGAAATCGCAATCAAGCTTTTGGACATTGACAGGGACGTGACCGCCGGCTTGCGCGCCATCGATGAGGACTTTGGCGCCAACCCGGTGTGCTGCCCGGATAATTTTTTCCACAGGATTTATCGTGCCGAGAACATTGGAGACGTGGTTTACGGCAACGAGTTTTGTTTTTTTGGTAATGAGTTGCCGCAAAGCAGTAAGTTGTAAGTTGTAAGTGGTAAGCGAGACAGGAATAAATTTAAGCTTCGCATTTTTTTTCTTGGCCAGGATTTGCCAGGGGACAAGGTTGGAGTGATGTTCTACTTCTGTTAATAATATTTCATCGCCACGTTTGACGTGGTCATGTCCCCACGTCCACACCACGAGGTTGATAGCTTCTGTGGCGCTACTCGTGAAAATAATTTCTTCGCGGTGCTTAGCACCAATAAATTTTTGCACTTTGTCTCTTGTATCTTCATATAACTTTGTTGCTTCTTGGGATAGAGTGTGAATCCCGCGGTGGATGTTGGCATTGTGCTGGCGATAAAAGCTGTCCATAGCCTTGATGACTGATTCAGGCTTCTGCGCTGTCGAAGCATTATCCAGGTAGACCAATCGGTGGCCATTGATTTTACGATTCAGGATGGGAAAATCTTTTTCAAGCATGAACATAGTTTATCAGTGAGTTTTGACATTTTCAATACTTTTAGTTATACTACGTTTAGTCCTTAATTATTCAATAAACTGTCTGTTAGTGGAAGCTTCGGGTTGAATAAAGCTTATTCAATGACTTTTATTTCTTGGGAGAGTCCGAACAAGTTAGATTCTAAATTGAACCGATAAACATCGGTATTTTTGGTTTCCTTAGAAAATTTCACCGACCTCTCTCCGCCGAGTACGGCGCACTCTCTCCTCGACAGGAGAGAGTAAAAAGGTTGGTCGCAGGCTCCCGCTTAGCAGACTGAACTCAATAACATGAACAGTCTTTTTTTGTTGATGACCGCGGTTATGGGTCTGGCCATCGGCATTGGTGTGGGCTATGCGGTCCGCAAGATGCAGGCCAAAGGCAAGATTAGCTCGGCCGAGGGGCGAGCAGAAAAATTACTCCTCGAAGCCAAACAAAAAGAAAAGGAAATTGTACTCTCGGCTAAAGATCAGGCTATCAAGATCACTGAAGAGGCCAAAAAACAGGAAACCGAGATTCGCCAGCAGATTTTACGCATCGAAGGGCGGCTCGAGAAAAAGGAAACAGAGATTGACGCAAAGCTCTCAAACCTGGAAAAGCAGAAGGGAGATCTCGAAACACAAAAGGAGCAAAATCAAAAGATTAAAGAGGAGCTGGCAGCGGGTCAGCAAAAGCAGATCGAGACTTTGGAAAAAATTGCTAAGCTTACGCGAGAGGAGGCCAAAACTGTCCTTCTTGATCAGACTGAAAAACTGATCAAAGACGACATGATCGGCCTCACTCGCAAGATCGTGGAGCAGGCACGCGAGGAAGCGGAGAAAAAAGCTCGTGACATCGTGGCCCAGGCCATTGAGAGGGTTTCGGCCGAGGTCTCGAGCGAGACCACCACCACGACCGTGGGGATTCCCAATGACGAGATGAAAGGCCGGATCATCGGCAAGGAAGGCCGGAACATCAAGGCTTTTGAACAAGCCCTTGGCGTTGAGGTCATCGTTGACGAGAGTCCTGACACTGTGGTGATCTCCGGATTTAATTCTGTGCGACGTCACGTAGCCAAAGTTACGCTTGAAAAACTCATACAGGATGGTCGCATACATCCGGCGAAAATCGAGGAAGCTTATGAGAAGGCCAAAAAAGAGGTGGGCCAGCTGATCAAAGACGCGGGGGAGCAGGCGGTATATGAGCTGGGGATTACCTCGTTCCCCCCGAAACTCGTCCAACTCATCGGCCGGCTCAAATTCCGTACGAGCTACGGGCAGAACGTATTGATGCATTCTGTGGAAATGGCCAAGATTGGCGCCATCATGGCCGAAGAGCTTGGCGCAGACAGCGCGCTCGTGAAGCAGGGCGCCCTCCTGCATGACATTGGCAAGGCCCTTGATCAGGAAATGGAAGGCACGCACGTGGAGCTTGGCGTGCAAATCGCCAAAAAATTCAATCTATCCGAGAAGATCGTAAACTGCATTGCCGCGCACCATGGTGATGTGCCGCACGAGAGTGTGGAGGCCGCGATCGTGGATGCTTGCGATAACATTTCCGGGGCGCGACCAGGGGCGAGGCGCGACAGTTATGAGCAGTATGTCAAGCGTCTTGAGGAACTTGAAAATCTCGCCAATTCGTTTACCGGTGTGGAGAAAAGTTATGCGATCCAAGCGGGCCGTGAGATCAGGGTGTTTATCGAGCCGCACAGGGTTGATGACTGGGGAGCGATGAAGCTCGCTCGGGAAATCGCCGGCCGCATTGAGCAACAGCTAAAATATCCGGGAGAAATCAAGGTCCAGGTGATCAGAGATATGCGAGTCGTGGAATATGCGAGATAGAACGACAAATTTCAAATTTCAAATGCCAAACCAAATCCAAAATCCCAATTTGACATTGAGTCATTTGAGCTTGATTTGTAATTTGGAATTTGACATTTGATTTTATGAAGATTCTTTTCTTTGGTGATATCGTTGGCAAACCAGGCCGGCAGGCAGTGGCTAAAATTTTGCCCGAGCTCAAACAAACCCTGAAACCCGATTTGGTTATCGCAAACATCGAAAACCTCGCTCATGGCAAGGGCATCACTATGAGCACTCTCCAGGATCTGCTCAATTCTGGCGTGGGGTTTTTCACCTCTGGAAATCACGTATACGATAAACCGGAATACAAAAAGGTTTTTGAGACGCATGGCGATAAAATCATCAGGCCGGCTAATTTTGCTCCGGATTACCCCGGGGACGGCTACAAGGTTATCGACGTTAACGGGCAGCCTGTCCTCATCGTGAACCTGCTCGGTGAAGTTTTTATGGAAAAACAAGTCGATCAAGGGTCCCTGACCAGCCCTTTTCAGAAGATTGATGAGATATTGAACGCCCAGTCCAGTAAAGCCAAAATCCGAATTTTGGATTTTCACGCGGATGCCACTTCGGAAAAAAGAGCCATGGGGTTTTGGGTTGACGGGAGAATGTCAGCAGTCCTCGGAACTCACACCCATGTGCCGACAGCAGATGCTCATGTGTTGCCGGGCGGCACTGGCTATCTCACTGATATTGGCGAGACCGCGGCTGCCCATTCGGTTATTGGGGTATCCGCGGAATCAGCTTTGCGGCGGTTTCGCGAGCATGATTTGGATAGAAAAAAAGTGGCATTGGAAATTCCGGAAGACGCAACAGAGTTCGAGGTCTCTTACGCGATTCTCGAAATTGACGAGGCTACCGGGAAATGCCAGAATATAAAGAGCATTTGGTCTATCGTATGAACACTCAAGTACAAATCGGCAACCCCAAAACAAGGCAATTTGTCGATCCGGAAAAACTATTGCGAGCCATACCGCTCGAGCCGAACATGCGAGTGGTGGATATGGGCTGCGGCAACGGCCATTTTTCTGTCACTGTTGGCACGATGATCGGCAGCAAGGGCCAGGTGGAAGCTTTGGATATCCTTGACGAGGCTCTGTCGCAAACCGCCACTCTGGCCCGTCTGCGAGGGATTCAAAACGTCTCTACGAGAGTCTGCAATCTCGAACTGTTTAGCAGCTGTCCTCTCGCTGAACAGGATTTTGATCTCGTCATCATGTCCGGAATTTTGCACCAGTTAAAAAATCAATCTAACGCAGTGCGTGAAGCCTACCGACTCTTGAAAACCGGCGGGAGGCTGCTGGTTGTGGAATGGACGCCAGATTCCCCTCTGGGCCCCGCCATGTCCGAGCGTCTCGATAAACAAAAGGTTAGCCAGCTTTTGGAGGCTCACAGTTTCCGCCCAGAGCGGGAGCTGCCGGCCGGCTCGTTTCATTACGCGTTGCTTTATAGAAAATAACCAATGTTAGACGTTACCAAACTCTGGGATAAAACTTATTTATTCAGTCCGAGTTTTACGAGCTTCACTCGTTCCGAGCACATTTTTTTCTGGACAGCAGTGGTGTTTTTGGTACTTGGGGTTGCGGCAAAGATCGTAGTGTGGTACACCGAGGCCGGGCGTCCCAAAAAAGTTTTGTTCGGTCGGTTCTTTCATCTGTTTCTGACCTCTGGCCTGTTACTCATGCTGTGGTATGGCGCGCGCGTCGAGCAGGTTCCTTGGATCTCGGCGCATATTTCTGCGCTTCTAGTGTTTGTGGTTTTTTTTGTGTGGCTCGTGTTTATTGTTTCATTTTTTTGGCGCAAATACCGCAAGCTGGAAGAGTCCTGGTCTGAACAAAAAATTAAACAAAAATATCTTGCGCGTTGACGCGCCTGACCTTTCTGGGCTCAAACCCGGAGACGCGGGTGAGGAGTGGGTGGCGTATCTATACCGCCAAAATGGGCACGATATTCTAGAGAGAAATTACGAAATTTTTTGGAAGAAAAAAATCGGCGAAATCGACATTGTCGCGGCACGGGGCAAACGGCTTTATATCATCGAGGTCAAAACCCGGAAAAACGAGAGTTTTATGCCCATTGAAGAAACCGTGAATTTTCGCAAACAGGGCAATCTGCGACGGATGGCCAAACTTTACCTTCAGAAAAATCCGCAATATGAGGCTTGGGACATCCAAATTGATGTCGCGGTCGTACTCCTCGATCCATTTGACAATTTTATCAAATCTGTTAAAATCATGGAGAATGCGATTGAAGATGTGTGAGAACTGTGCGGGCGAGTCTCTCACCTTTTTTTTTCTAAGAATCTAGATGAGAGGCTGATCGCAAATTTAGACTAGTATTTAGTGTGTAATATTATAATAGTATTTGGATGAAGGATGAGGGATGAATTCAGAATTTGCCCAAGCGCTAAATGAGATCGCGGAAGAGAAAGGTCTCGACAAAGCCGAAATTCTCAAAATGATTGAGATGTCTTTGGCTGCGGCTTTCCGCAAGGATTATGGAGAGAAGGATCAAAATCCTGTGGTGGAACTGAACCCTGAAACCATGGGCATGAAGGTTTATGACGTGAAAACCGTTATGTCCGAAGTGCTTGACCCCCAAAAAGAAATTTCTGAAACCGACGCAAAAAAAATAAAAAAGAGCTACGAAATTGGAGATGAAATACGGACAGAGATAACGCCGAAGACCGGCACCAATTTCGGGCGCATTGCTGCGCAAACCGCCAAGCAAGTGATCATCCAGAAACTCCGTGAAGCGGAACGCAATGTGATGTTTTCCGAATTCAAAGCCAAGGAGCGTATGCTCATCACGGGTATTGTTCAGCGCATTGAAAAGGACACGGTTCTCGTGGATCTTGGTAAAGCTACAGGCGTACTGTTTCCCTCAGAGCAAATCAAAGATGAACAATACAAAATCGGCGGCCGATTGAAAGTCCTAGTATTGCACGTTGAACCGACCCCCAAAGGCCCAAAAATTACACTATCCCGCTCGCATCCGGACATGGTGCGACGGTTGTTTGAAATCGAAGTTCCAGAGGTCACGAGCGGAGTGATCGAAATCAAGGCCATCGCGCGCGAGGCTGGTTCCCGTTCAAAAATCGCGGTGGTTTCGCTCCAGGAAGGCGTCGATCCGATCGGAGCGTGTGTGGGCCAGCGAGGAACAAGAGTACAGACTGTTATGAGCGAGCTGGGCGGTGAGAAGATAGATATCACCGAGTGGAGCGAAGACCCTGTGAAATTTATTGCCAACGCCCTCTCGCCAGCCAAAATTCTCAATGTGGAATTGCAAGAAGAAATCAAGGAAGCGAGGGTTGGAGTGATGGAAGACCAGCTATCGCTCGCGATTGGCAAGGCTGGACAAAACGTTCGCCTGGCCGCGCGCTTGACTGGCTGGAAAATAGATATCGCCGGACAGAACCTTGAAGCTGAATCCTCCTCGGATGAAACATCAGAACAGCCGGATGGCCTTCCTGCGGAGGAACAGTCCGCGGAAGAGCAAAAATAAATATAAACTAATTGTAGAAAGGACTCATCATGCCATTAATTCCTATGGTTATAGACAAATCGCCTTTTGGCGAACGGGCGTACGATATATATTCACGCCTCTTAAAGGAGCGAATCATTTTTCTAGGTGAACCGGTGGATGATAATGTTGCCAATACCATCATAGCCCAGCTCCTGTTTTTAGAAGCCGAGGATGCCAAGAAAGAGATCAAAATGTATATTAACTCTCCCGGCGGTTCTGTGACTGCGGCATTGGCCATCTACGATACCATGCAATATGTGAAGCCAGAAGTGGCTACTATCTGCATTGGACAAGCTGCTTCCGCGGCGGCTGTGCTCCTTGCAGCCGGTACTGCCGGCAAACGGTTTAGCCTACCTAACGCACGAGTGCTCATTCACCAAGTAATGGGCGGTGCTGAAGGTCAGGCTAAAGACGTGGCCATCCAAACCCGCGAGATGCTGCGGATCAAGAATCAGGTGGACAAGATTCTGGCTCATCATACTGGCCAGCCTATAAAAAACATCGAACACGACACTGACCGTGATTTTTTCATGACCGCAGAGGAAGCTAAAAAATACGGAATTGTTGACAAAATCATTGCCTAGGTTGCATACGTACCCAGCGGTATGGTATGATTAGTTAGGTGTTCACAATTAACAAGTTATCAACAAATAACCATGAATTCAGACGAAACAACAACTCCAGCACCCGCCTCGCCGATCGAAGCGGAACAGCCGATCGTGGAAGAGCCAGCCAAAGGTTCTGGTTTATTCTTAAAAGTTTTACTCGTCCTCGTGATTTTGGCCGGGGGCGGAGCGGGAGCGGCCGCATATTATTACCGCGGGCAGGTCAAGCAGCTCAAAGAAGTCGGGCCAGAGCAAGCGGCACAGGCCGAGACTGCGGCGCTTATTGCCAAAGTCTCCCAGCTGATATTGTTGCCCGGCGATGAACAGCCAACGGTGGCGACTGTGGCAGATCCGGAGAAACTACAAGATCAGCCGTTTTTCAAAAATTCCCACAAGGGCGACAAGGTCTTGATTTATACCAAAGCCAAAAAAGCTTTCTTGTATGATCCAGTGGCACACAAAATTCTCGAAGTGGCCCCCGTTGTGATTGGATCCGAGACTGCCGGCGCTACAACTCCACCTGCGCCTCCGGTCAAGGCACAACCACAACCGTAGTATTGAGGGAAACTAATTTCCATGCCCTCCTCTCACAAGAGAGGAGGGTTTTTATTTACAAGTTCAATAATCTATGCTATAATGTTATTAGAAAATTCCAGCAAGAAACAAAAACAAATATAAATGAGAGTTAAATATATTTTGGGGATTATTTTTTTCGACATTTTCGTGTCCTTTTTTTTGTTGGTATCCATTCCTCCTGCCCCGGCCAACGCAGCAGTTAGCGGCACACTACGGGTTCACCCCACCAATCCCTTGTATTTTATCGACAACTCTGGCAAGGCCATTTACCTTTCCGGCCATCAGATTTATGTTGATCTGCAGGACAACACCTTTGATAAGTCCACTATTTACAAAAACCAAGCGTTTTTAGATTGGCCTTCCTATGTCCAGTTCCTCAAATCCCGCAACCTAAACTATGTGCGTAACTGGACAGAGTTTAGCACCGGTTCGGCTAGCGGCGGCCCCAGAACAACCCCCATGCCCTACGTACGATCCAATATCTGTTGTGCGCTGGACGGATTAAATAAATTCGATCTCAACTCGTTCAACCAGGTTTTTTTTGACCGGATGCGTACTCGGGCATTGGACCTACAAAATAATGGAATCTATCAGAGTGTTATGCTATTCGATATCTACGCATTTACGAAAGATGATATCGACAGCTGGCGTGGAAATGTGTTTAATTCCGCCAACAACATCAATGGGGTGAGCGCGGATACCAATGGCGATGGGGAAGGTTTGGAGTTTTTTAGTGCGCCAACCGCGCAAATCAAAGCCTTCCGCGATACCTACGTCAAGAAAGTTGTTGATACAATCGGGGACCTAGACAATATAATTTTTGAAACCGCCAACGAGGCCGGATATGGTACTCCGGCCAGTTGGCATTATGACGTCATCAATTATATTAAAAATTATGAATCCGGCAAGCCAAAACAACATCTTATTTTTTTGAGCGGGGCAGGCCCCAATGGTTTGACGCAGAGTGAAATTCTTAATGGCCCGGCGCAAATTTTTGCGCCAAATAGCAGCTGGTCGGATTATTTGAATAACCCTCCTGTTAACTCGTATGGCAAACCTGGGATTATGGACATGGATCATATTGGCAGTTGGACTACTCCGATCCCGCTTTTGCCCTGGAAGGCCCTTACTCGAGGGTATCATTACAATATTTATGACCACCCATTTGTACACCCTGAACAAGAAAACGTTCAATGGGATTTGATGCGTAACAATGCCGGAGCTACAGTATCCTACGCCAGTAAATTCAAAGATCTGTCCAAGATGAATCCCAGCACCGCGCTATCTTCCACGCAGTACGTCTTGGCCAATTCCGGATCAGAATATTTAATTTTACAGCCTGTCACCGGCAGCTTTACCGTAAACCTCCCTGCGGGGTCGTACAGTTATGAGTGGTTTAACCCGAACACCGCGCTTTTGGCTGGTAGCGGCACTATAATCGCTAGCAGCGGCAACAATACGTTTATTCCGCCGTTCAGCGGCAGTGCGGTACTCTATTTAAGTTCCAATTTGCCTCTTCGATCACCCTCTCCTCTCCCTCCCGCCCCTCCTCCGCTCTCTGGCTGGACAGCCTGCGCTACAGAAGGCAGCCAGTGCTCTTTCTCCGGCATCAAAGAGGTGCAGTATGGAGACAGTGGCACTTATGTCTCCAGAACTCTGACAGGCGGCACGCCCTGCACCAATGCCGTCTTTGGCGATCCTCTGGTTGGTTCCCTCAAATACTGCTACTGGCGGGATGTGGCAGTGACTCCAACTCTTCCTCCTGCTCCAACCAATCTCTCCGCAGTCTGCAATGTCTCTGGAAGCTCTGTCACAGTTTCCTGGTCTGCCGATACCAGCGCCACCAGCTATTATCTGCGAATAGATAACGCAGTTAATACCAAAACCTTCCCTGACCCAACCACTGACCATTATCTTGATCAATACACTCAAACCTCTTTCACCGGCACAGTTATCCCTGGCCAGGCTTACAACTGGTGGGTGCACGGGGCTAACAGCGTTGGCATTGGTTCTTCCACCCCGGGAAATTTTACCTGCCAAACCCCTCTTCTAGCCAACACCCTCCCCCGCGGCTACTTTGACTCTATTGACACCTCTGGAACAATTTCCGGTTGGAGCTATGATCCAGATGCTTCCTCTCAATCGAGCACTGTCCAGATCTTCCTGGATGGTCCTGCCGGAACAGGCACTCTCATCTACAGCGGCCAAACTTCCATCCCGCGTCCAGATGTTAACTTCCAGAACTCCATCACCGGCAATCATGGCTTTTCCTTCTCCATCCCCAGTACTTACCGCAACAATCAATCCCACTCTATCTATATCTATGGCTTAGACTTGAATGATTCCACCAAATCCTTCTTACTCACAGGTTCACCG
>JAHFJD010000031.1 GCA_023246055.1 Candidatus Doudnabacteria bacterium | reverse complement strand
TGCGGCGTTTCGCTCCCACTTTCGCTCCAAAGCTTCGGACGGGCAGGCAAAATGGGTTCGCGCTAAGTTTAGTATCTGCGACCAATCGAGATTTGTCAATTTTTGATAATGCCCAGCCTCATCGCTTCGCTCGTCGGCGGAGCGATTGGCCAGCAAATCAAAAGGTTTTTTGAAATCCCAGAAAACAATTTTTTCGGAAAGACGGCGGTTCGGAATTGCGAAGCAATTCACAAATGAAATTTGTATCCAATTTTTCCGTTCCCCCAAAGGGGAACACGAAGCCAGTTTTTTAGAATCCCGGCTTTAAACTTTAAAATTAAGCATAAACAAACCTATGACAAAATATTTTATTTACGCCCGTAAAAGTACAGAAGATGAAGAAAGACAGATAATGAGCATTGAAGCCCAGCTTGCGGAGTTGGCAGAGTACGCCAAAAGAGAAAATTTGGAAGTTCTACAAACTTTTGTTGAAAGTAAAAGCGCAAAGAAGCCTGGTAGAGAAATTTTCGGTAAACTTATTATCGCCGTTCAAGCAAGCAAAGAACCCGTTGGCCTACTTTGTTGGCACCCTTTAGACTTGCGCGTAATTCCGTTGACGGCGGCCAAATAATTTACCTCATAGACACTTTAAAAATAGCTTCTTTGCGCTTCCCTACATTCTGGTTTGAGCCAACTCCGCAAGGTTTGTTTATGCTTCAGGTTGCCTTTGGTCAAAGCAAATACTATAGCGACAACCTTTCGGAAAATGTGAAGCGCGGGATTCGCCAAAAACTCAGGCGCGGTGAATGGCCAACGCTTGCGCCGTTTGGTTATGTTAATAACCCTAAAACCCGAAATATTGAGCCAGACGAAACCAAAGCGCGCGTTATCCGAAAAGGTTTTGAGGAATTTGCCGAAGGAAAACATACGCTTGTTAGTTTGGGCGAGCGCCTGAGTTTTTGGGGCGTGGTGAGCAAGACCGGAAAACCGATTTGTAAAGCTACGATTCAAAGAATGTTAACAAATAAAGTCTACCTCGGCTTGATTGTTCACAACGGCGAAACTTACGAGGGAGGTTTTTCGCCAATTGTTTCCAGAGCGACTTTTGAAGCCGTCCAAAATAGATTAAAACAGCGAGCAAGGCCGAGAAAGAGCAAAGTCCGCCACAATTTTCCCTTCACCGGACTTTTAACTTGTGGTGAGTGTGGTGGAGGTATTACCGCGCAATTTGCCAAAGGAAATGGCGGACTTTATCGCTACTACCGTTGTACAAAAAAATTTGGTAAATGTTCTCAAGGTTATTTGCGAGAAGACTTGCTCGCTGAACAATTAAGAAGTCGGCTTCAAAAAATCGCTCTTTGCGACGACTGGAAAGAAAAAATGTTGGCAAAGGTGGAAATATGGCAAACACAACAAAGTCAGTCGTCACAAACTTTCGCCCAAAATATTCAGGAGAAAATTAAGGAAGCTGAACAAAAGCTAGATAAATTAGTCAACGCCTTTTTAGACGGCAGTATTGAAAAAGAAACTTACCTTGTAAAAAAAGACGAGCTTATTCATACCAAAACCGCCCTTCTGGAAAAGAAGGACGATTTTGGGCGAAAGGGAAACAATTGGGTCGAACCATTGAAAAACTGGATTTTGTCAGCTCACCACGCCAAAAAACTGGCTTCGTCAAACGATCTTGATGAAATCAAGTCGTTTGTGGAAAAAATTGGAACGAACCGCCGTCTTTCCGAAAAAACTGTTTTTCTGGATTTCAAAAAACCTTTTGATTTGCTGGCCAATCGCTCCGCCGACGAGCGTAGCGAGGAGGCGGCATCTCTCTCAAGTTTGCAAAGTTTCAACTGGTCGGGGAGCCGGGAATCGAACCCAGTCTACCTGCTCCCCCGCCTGCCATCGCCTCAATCGGAGTGCTGGGAGTTGAACCCAGACTACGTGCTCCCAAAGCACGCGTACTACCGCTATACTACACTCCGGCTCAGGCTATGGCGGGCAGGCAAAGCACGCGTACTACCGGTATACGACAGCCCGACGAACAGACGAGTTTACCCGTCATCTACATCCTAACATAAACCCGTCAGCCGGAGCGGACGGGTTCTCATTTGCTTACAACTTACCGCTTACTACTTACTAGCTCCGTACCGCTTCCTTCAGCCCCTTGCCTGCCTTGAATTTCGGTACTTTGGTGGCACCAATCTGGATCTTCTCCGTGGGATTCTGTGGATTCACGCCCGTGCGAGCCGCCCTCTGCGATACTGAAAAATTACCGAAACTCGTCAGGGTCACCTCCCCGCCGCTCTTCAACTGCTCTGTGATAACCTCTAGCATTGTGTTGATGGCTTTTTCCGCTTCGGCCTTGCCCATGCCAAGGCGCTCGGCCAGCACTTCTGAAAGTTCAACTTTATTCACCCCGCATATCAACTTTGAGAGTTCTATCCCGCCCGAGGCGGGATGGAACAAAAGTTGTTCCTTAAAAATTGTTAATTTTACTTTGTCCGAAATTCCTCGTATGAACCTGATAAACTCAAAGTTGTATTACGGGGCTCATTTTACGTTTCCTTCCAATGCTAGCATTTCCAATACTATAACAAATCTGCCTCAAACAATCCAGGATCAACCCTCAAGCCTTGGGAGCCTCTATCTGCTCGTCCTTTTTGGCTGCAGTCTTGGCGTCCTCTGGATACATCTCCCGGTAGAGGGTACCCAAGACCCCGTTTACAAATTTGCCGGAGGAAGAACCGCCAAAAGTTTTCCCGAGCTCCACGGCTTCGTTGATGGCCACTTTAGGAGGCACGGCCTTGGCATATTGGAGCTCAAAGATTCCTAGACGCAAAATATTTCGATCGATGATAGTGATCTGATCAATCGGCCACTCTGGTGCGGTTTTTTCAATGATCTTGTCAATCTCGGTGAGATTCTTTTTTACGCCATCGACCAATTCATTGATAAACCCCACACCAGAGGATGAAGATTTTGAAGATTGCTTCGCAGTATCACCTGATTTCTGGTGTGGGGTAAATCCCGGATCATCAAGTCCGGGAGCAAAATTTTCTATACTGCGCTTGGTGATCTCTTCGAGCGACCCGCGACCGCCGTTGAAATCCCACTCATAAAGTGCCTGCATCGCGACAGTTCTGGAAAGATGTCTATTGGCCATTTACCCGCCTAAACTTTTTTGGTAACTACGAAGCATTGTTCGGAGCTGATTACGACCCCAACCTGTCTTAAGCCATTGTTCTCTAGTGAACGCATCGTGTCTATCAATAAATGCTTCGTAATGAATTAATTTTAAAGGTTGTCTGTTTCTAGTAGATTCGACCCTGCCGGAATTGTGCAAATTCAAACGTGTTTTGAGGTTATTTGTACAGCCGACATACTGCCTGCCATCAATTGAGCTTTGAAGAACATACACATAATACATACCAAAAAAATTTTGGCGGGTGAACTCTTACTTCTTTACGGTCACTGATTTCTTCACAACCTCTGTTCCCCGATAAAATCCGCAATTGCCGCAGACATCATGGGGCATCACTGCCCCGCCGCAGTTCTGGCATCTGGCGACCTGGATCCTGGCCAGGGCATGATGCGAGCGTCGCTGGTTTCGCTCTGATTTAGTTTTACGCTGTCTGGGGACACCCATGGTTTAAAATCCTAAATTCGGATATCGAAACTCGAAACAATGATTAAATTCAAAACTAATCATACATAATCGCAAAAAAAAATACAAGGGCAATAAAAAAGGGATGGGACTGAAAAAAACAAGTCCTATCCCAAAAGCAGTGGCTCGCGATCAACGGGTTATAATCGCCCGAAAAACTGGCCCGCTTGCGAGTATGCCTGCGAAGCTGGCTGCCACCACCAGAATGAGCGCCCCGAGGTCTTCGGGCCGAAAGATCATCAGAGGCCCAATGGTCACCCAGAGGAACACGGTCATATCTACAACCGGGTCGGTTGCAATCGGCCAAGTAGCCCGGGCTTCCACAACCTGTAGGACCACCCCGGACGCAAACATTAGCACGAAAGTCCCGACCAATTCCTGCCAAGGCATCACATCACCTCCGTCTTCATATTTGTCTCACTTTCGAGTATAGAAGCGTTCAACCGAGTGAGTATCGGGACCAGCTCTCGGCAGACAACTGGATTCAGCTCCACAGCGTGTTCCGGCATTTTGCGGTCCAGGATCTTTTCAAACGGCCCAACAAATTTCCCACCAAACTCGGAGATCTGTTTAGGCGTAAGAACATTATTCAAATGTCCGTTCGCGAGATCTGAAAGGATCTCGCTGACCAATACCATAAAGGCATCAAAATAGCTTTTGGATGCCATCGCTTTGTGCTGATAGGCAAACGCAACGGAATTGAGCCCAGCCTCGACTGCTTGCTCAATTTTTTCATTAATCATTTTCATGGATCCTCCTAAAGAAACAAAAAAAAGCAAACTCTCCCAAAACTGCCGGCTAAATCCATACAGGACTCCGGTAAACCGGAGATAGACTTAGCTGGCAGATCTGGAAAAACTTTTCCCACTTTTCTGGATGCAATTACTCGTGAGATAAGGCGCTATTATATAATATACCTTCTTACGAAATTTATTTACACCCAGAAAAGTAGGGCGATCAAATCAGGATAACCTGATCGCCGAGAATGTTACTTTTTGGTCTTGTCAGGCGCTGTCCTTGGCACAGTCTCAAAGTCCTGTGCGGCCGGCCGCTCGATCCGCGGGAACCCCCCCTCGATTGCTTTCGGCTCTGTTCTTCCCTGAGCTCTCTCAATAGCGACCAGCAGGTTTCGATTATCTTCATTGACCTGCCTCATCTTTTCCTGGATTTCATTGAGCCGCTCAACTAGAGTAGCTTTTTCATCCAAGAGCTTGAGGTTTTGCGCTTTGACCTCGTCAAGCTCGAGCGCTTGCTCTCCTGTCCTCAATCTGCTGCCGAGCAGAAACGCCCCGACAATCAACATCGCCGCCACGATCAGCAATACTACAAATTTCATCGAATCCCCCCCAAGAATTTGGTCATTTCTCTTCGCCGCTCCCAAGAGCAGGAGCGATACAAAAATCATTGCCAAAAAGCTCGTCAAATTCTTTTCTGTTTTCATCAATCCTCCTTGATTGAATCGGAATTCAAAACCTGAAATGTACCACGTTTTTCACGATCGCGAATTCTGTGGTACATTCTGAAACCCATCACAACTTTGGCCACGGAACATTCATAAGCTCCGTGATATCCACGCCGCAAGCCTTCAAGACTTGCATGGTTTGAAACCATGTCGTCCCCGGCTGTGCGAGAATCCTGCTCCGCAATAAATCCTTTTCCTCGCGGATCATCCGACGGCAACCGAAATCAACCGCGTCCATAAGGAGAAAATCCAGCCGATCAATTTCAATCGCGAGCTGCTGTTGCTTTGCTTCGTCGATGGCCTTGATTGCCACCAACACGCGCCGCAAAAAATCAAGTTTATCCATCTTGTGCCTCCCTTCCGATTTACTGACCAGCGACCCATTCTCCTTCCTCGCCCCTTGCGGGAGAGGATAGAGGTGAGGAGTGCGTTGATCTGAAAATTGGGGGAAATGAGCGGGACGCTCATTTCCCACCTGTCCCGTCGCAGAGCGCACAGCGCAATGCTTTGATGATCTTCTGCCGGCTCACATAATCAAACCGACAAAAATCCTCCGGTATCTGCGGCAGAATCTGCCCGGTGTGCGCTTTGAGAGCACGAGCTCGTAGCTTCAAGACCTTCCGCGCCACGTCCATGGCAGGCTGGTCATTTCGCTTGTGCGCCTCCTCAAGCTCGGTTACAGCATCGAACGCATGGATCCAAACTCGCTCTTTCAAGCTCTCATATTCCGCCCTAATCCTCGCCCATTTTTTACTCATGCTCACCCCCTTCGACCTTCTCAACTAACCCTGCTATTTTCTCTAGCCCGTAACCGATTAGGAAACCTGCAGGGATTGCGATGACGAGCAGAGCCGTGGACTTGAGGTCCTGCCCATGGTCAGCCCTGGAATTCAAAAAAATTACAATCCAGCTGCTAAACACAGTAAACCTGATTGTGCTCTTCATGAACACCGGCAGTCGCCTGGCCAAGTAAAAAGAGGTGACGCCAAGCGCGGTGATCCACCAAACTAGAGCCTGCGAAAATTCTTGCATCTCCCCTCCTAGCATTCGGGTATGTACCCGAACTCGTCATAATATTCTGCCAGCACTGCCAAGATTAACTCTTGGTCATTTATTGTCTCCGCCTCCGCGCATAATTCGTTGATAGCTTCGCGCGTTTTTTCGTTCATAAATGCCCCCTTTTTTCTTCCAGAACAAAATAAAGACCCGCAGGATATTGAAAAGAGCAATTTGTCCGCCTTTGGCGGGTTTATTATACTCTGCGAGTCTTAACTTTACCCGGAAGTGTGTTTACTCTACATTCTGGGTTTGACGGCAAAAGTCCTGTGCTTTTGTCGCGATATTACTTTAGGAATTTGTCAAAGAAACACTGGATCGTAAACAAATCAAACTAGCAGAAAATTAGGCTTGTTGTCAAGTCTTTTACAGCAAAATTCACCAAAAGGACTATATTTTAGCTTATTTAAGCCATTTAATAATTCCCTCTCCCACATGGGAGAGGGATGGGGTCAGGTTGCGAATTCCGGAGTGAAATTTTTTTTTCGCACTTGATCGCAATGTCCCTAACCCCACCCCCGACCCTCTCCGAGCTCGGAGAGGGAGTTTTTTGCTCAAATCGTCCTTGCCAATTTCCTGATTTCCCGAACTTTATCGAGGCGCTCCCAAGGCAGATTCAAATCGCTCCGGCCAAAATGCCCATACGCGGCGACCTGGCGATAAATCGGCCGGCGCAGTTTCAGATTTTTGATGATCATCCCTGGCCGCAAATCAAAAACCTTGCCAATGATCTCTATGATCGCGTCCTCAGCCAGGCGGCCGCTGCCAAAAGTATCGACCCGGACTGCGAGCGGTTCGGGAACGCCAATCGCGTAAGCAATTTGGACTTCGATTTTTGCTGCCAATCCCGCGGCCACGAGATTCTTGGCCACATAGCGCGCCATATAAGAACCGGAACGATCCACCTTGGAGGGATCCTTGCCCGAAAAACACCCGCCGCCGTGTCGGGCCATGCCGCCATAAGTATCCACGATAATTTTGCGACCAGTAAGGCCAGTATCGGCTTGCGGCCCGCCTTTCACAAACCGCCCGGTGGAATTGATAAGGATGCGAGTTTTTTTATCAAGCAGTTTTGCGGGAATCACTCTGCGTATAACATGCTTTTCTATTTCCCCTTTTAGCTTTTCACTTTCCACATCCGGATCATGCTGAGCTGCAATCAGCACCGTATGCACTCGCTTCGGCCGATCTCCATTATATTCCACCGTCACTTGAGACTTGCCATCCGGCCGCAAATGCTTTACCGCACCGTTCTTGCGCACTTCCGCGAGCCGCCTCGTGAGTTTGTGCGCCAAAACGATTGGCAAAGGCATATATTCCCGGGTTTCATTGGTGGCATACCCAAACATCAAACCCTGATCGCCCGCACCCAAGCTAGCTAAATCTTCTTTCACGATCTCGCCGCGCTTGCCAGTCTCGTATGAATCAACACCGCGGGCTATATCCCCTGACTGCTCCTGAATGGCCACCATCACGCCTGATGTTTCCCATTGAAAGCCATACTCCGCATCAGAATAACCCACGTCCTTGATGACCCCCCGCGCTACACGTGGGATATCAACGTAGGTTTTGGTGGTTATTTCCCCGGCTACCACGCACACCCCATTGGTGACCAAGGCTTCTACAGCCACGCGGCCACGGGGATCGTCTTTGAGGATCGCGTCGAGCACAGCATCGGAAATCTGATCGCAGAGTTTGTCCGGATGCCCTTCTGTGACCGATTCCGAAGTGAATATTTTTTTCATATACTACGAAATACGAATTTATTACGAAAGTACGAAACAAACATAAACAAATGCTATCAAATTTCTTAACAATAAACAACCCCTCAATTGAGGGGTTGTAATTTTCGTACTTTCGTACGGTTTCGCCCGCCTGCCAGACGCTTGAGCGTCAGCGATTGCGGGCAGGTATTTCGTAGTATTTAGTAGTCCATTCCGCCCATTCCAGCGCCCGGTGCGGGCGAGGTTTTCGGTTCCGGTTTATCCACTACGACGGCTTCCGAGGTGACTAGGATTGAAGCGATCGAGACCGCATTCTCGAGCGCGAGTCTCGTAACTTTCAAGGGATCGACAATCCCCGCTTTCATCATGTCCGCCTCAAAGCCTTTTTTCCAATCGCTCGGATCATAATTAACAAAATTGTACCCACAATATTCAGCATCACTCCCTTGGATTTCGGCGATGATGCCAGTAGGCTCTACTCCGGCGTTAGCTGCGATCTGCCGCAGCGGGGCCTCCAGAGCTGCGCGAATGATTTTCACGCCGGCCATTTGGGCCTGTGACAGATTTTGTCGGGCAAACTGCTCCTCGAGTTTTGGCGCGATCCGAGCAAAGGCTGCACCGCCGCCCGCGACAATCCCTTCTTCCACCGCAGCGCGAGTCGCATTGAGCGCGTCTTCGATTTTGAATTTCTTAGCCTTCATTTCCGTTTCCGTAAACGCCCCGACTTTGATCACACCCACGCCACCGGCGAGTTTGGCGAGCCGCTCCTGGAGTTTTTCGCGGTCGAATTCTGAACTGGTATTGTCAAGTTCGTTACGGATCTGGGTCACCCGGTCCGCAATCTTCTGCTTGTCACCCGCCCCTTCGACAATGGTGGTGTGCTCTTTTGTCGCGATAATCTTGCGGGCCCGGCCGAGGTGATCGGAAGTGGCATTGGCAAGTTTGATCCCAAGGTCTTCGGAAATCACCTGTGCTCCGGTGAGCACTGCGATATCCTGAAGCATCTCCTTGCGCCGGTCGCCAAAGCCCGGCGCTTTGACTGCGAGCACATTGAAAGTGCCGCGAATCTTGTTAACAATGAAAGTCGCCAGAGCCTCGCCTTCGATCTCGTCGGCAATGATCACCAAATTTTTCCGGCCGCCCTGGGCGAGCGATTCGAGTACTGGCAAAATATCCTGAACCGCGGAAACTTTCTGGTCAGTGACCAACACGCTAGAATCTTCCCACACCGCTTCCATCCGTTCCGCATTGGTAACCATATAAGGCGAGACAAAACCTTTGTCAAAGCGCATACCTTTCACCACTTCTTTTTCGAGGCCAATGGTCTGTCCTTCTTCCACGGTGATAACTCCGTCATGCCCCACCTCTTCCATGGCCGCGGCGATTAGCTTTCCGACCTCTGGGTCAAGGGACGCAATAGTGGCCACCTGTTCAATCTCGGATTGGTTTTTGATATCCTTTTTCACTTTCCGAAGCTCGGCTACAACAAACGTCACGGCCCTGTCCATCCCGCGTTTGATCTCCTGGGCTTGAGACGAGGCTAGCGTCGCTGCCGCAAACGCTTCCTCGATCATTTTTTGGGCGAGCACAGTGGCGGTAGTCGTGCCATCGCCAGCCTCCTCGTTGGTCTTGTTCGCCACTTCTTGAATGAGGGACGCACCCACATTTTCAAATTTGTCTTCAAGCTCCATTTCTTTGGCCACTGTCACGCCATCATCTGTAATGGTTGGGCTGCCGAAACCGCGGTCCAAAATCACACTGCGGCCAGTCGGGCCGAGAGTTACTTTGATGACATTGGAAGCCTTATCCACACCGCTTTTAATGGCTTTTTTTGCTTCAAAATCTGTTTTGATAAGTTTCGCCATGATTGTTAGATGTAAGCTCTAAGTTGTAAGCAATAAGTACTTATTGCTTACCCGCTTACCACTTACTGCTGATTAATTATTCAATAATTGCGAGTACGTCGGATTTAGACTCTTCGTCCCCGACATACAGAATTTTATATTCGACTTTTTTACCGGCCTCATCCATCTCCACCTCTTCGCCGGAATATTTGCCAAACACGACCGTATCCCCTATCTTCAGCCCCAATTTTGTGATTTCCTCTCCATTGCCTATTGCTACAATCCGCCCTTGCGCTTTTTTCTCTTTTTCTGCGCTATCGGGAAGGACTATCCCGGATTTGGTAACCTCTTCCGAGGTGAGTTGCTGGACCAAAATACGATCTCCCAATGGTTTTATCTGCATAATAAATATAATCCTAATCTGCGAATCTTTATCCGAATGCTCCGAATAATTCATAAATTCGGATGCTCATTCGTTGATTCGGGTTAATAATTACTCACCAGTAATTATATACAAAAAAACAGCACTGTCAACCCGGTAGTGAAAATTCGATAGGCCGCCCAAACGGCGGCCAAATTTCTCCAAAAATCGAATTTCTACTACCGGGTCAAGGCCGGAATTTTAACGGAACATAATCGATTCTAACTTACCTTTCTACCGGCATCCCTTTGGCCTTCCATCCGTCCTTGCCCTGATGGTATTCAAACAAGGTCGTATAGCCGAGCGCTTCCATGCGGCGTGTGGCTTTGGCCGAAGCATGACATTCAATGTCGCGGCAATATACCACTACCGATTTATTTTTATCGGGAACAACTTTTTGGATATGTTCCTCAAAAGTATCGTCAACCGGCACATTCACCGCTCCCGGTAAATGAAACTCGGCAAAGGTCTCTGGCCCAAGCACTTCCACAAGAGCAAAATCTTCTTTGCTGTCGATTTTCTTTTTTAAATCATCTGTGGTAATAAATCCTATCATAGCTTCGTCTTTGGCTTACTGCTTATCGCTTACTGCTTACTACTTCTTTAGCACTTCATTGACTTTCTGTAGAATATCCTCTGGAGTGTAATAGGCCTTTACGAGATACCCTTGGATTTTGAGGTTTTGCGCTTTGAGAATATCCTCATTGCTCCACAGATTTGAAAGCACGATCACAGGCGAGTTGGCGAGGGCTGGGTTGGGATCAGAGCGCATGAGCTTTAGAACCTCAAACCCGTCGATTTCCGGCATGACAAGGTCAAGTAAAACCACATCCGGGGTTTCAGCACGCCAGACCTCAAGCGCCTCTTTGCCATCAGCTGCGATTTTTACCTCAAATCCGTTGCCCGCAAGTTTGCGGACTACAAGATCGCGCATCATTAGCTCATCTTCGACTACAAGAATTTTGGCCATGTTTTCTGTTAATCTCCCAACTTTTGTTTCACTACATGTTTATTATACAACTATGTAAAAGTATAGCAAATTTTGCACATTTTTACAAGCTTTTTTACAAGCCTGGTAAATGACAAAGTCGGGGCAATAATCTAAAATAATGATATCCGATAATCGCAAACCAATATGAGACTCAACACCCCCCAAAAACTCACGGTCATTTTCTTGATAATGCTTCTAGTTTATTGGACCGGGCTGCAGGTGTCAGGTGTTAAAACAAGTCCCTACAATTACCTATATTCCTTCCTGTTTGGCCTTCCTCCTCTCATCGGCGGCCTAATCACCATTTTTACAGCGCCGCACTGGGGTGGTTTTAAAACCAATGCAGGTAAAGGAATTTTCTACACTGGGCTTGGCCTGTTTCTCTGGGGTGGGGGTTCTATGGTTTGGGTTTTTTACTACAATTTCACTCTTGGTGTTCCTGTGCCGTACCCCTCGCTCGCGGATCTTGGATATGCGCCGGGGTCGTTTTTATATGCACTGGGAGTATTTTATCTCGCCAAACTGTCAGAAACCAGACTCCATTTAGTAAGCAAACGCGGAAAGCTCTTTGTAGCCGTCGCCCCCCTGGTGGTTGGAGCGCTGTCCTATTACCTATTCGTGACCATCGCCCGAGACGGCGTCCTTATTATTGATGGTAAAGCACCTATCAAAATATTTTTGGACATTGTCTATCCGCTCGGCGATTTTATCGCCCTCACCATCGTCGTTCTCATATCCGGGTTGTCTTTCCCATACATGCACGGAAAATATAAATTCGATATTGCCGCAACACTCGCGGGCATCAGTCTGATGTTCATTGCGGATGTGGTATTTTCTTATACAACGACGGTTGGAACGTTTTACAACGGTAATTTTGGAGACTTATTGTTTACCTTAAGTACATCCCTTCTCACTTTCGGCATTCTTGGTTTCTATACTCTGAAAGAGTAGAGAGCAAATAAGTAGCTGTTTTGCTATAATTATGCAGCTAAATTTAAAATACAATCCCTAAAAATGACCGACCTGCTAATGAACATTATTTTGATTGCAATATTCACCGGTATCACCGCCTATGGGGATTCCAGAGGGTTTTTGTATGGGAGTGCCGCATGGAAAAACAACACCCTCTCGACAATAGATGCCCTTAAATCTTTATCTGGATTCGTTGCCGGTGCTGTTGGGTTTGTATTGATGGTGCGATACCTCAACCGAATAAATCTTAAGACTCCGGAAATCCTTACCCTAGTTTGGTTTGCCGCCACAATATTACTGGTCGCAATTGGAAGCGGAAAATTTCTGACTTGGCCCAAACTCGACCAATTTATAGCGGTACTGATTATCGTTGGTCTAGGTTACCTAGTTTATAGAACGGGCGGTTAGAATACTAGGAAGATTTAAGAGCCTGCTGTATAACTTGCTTTTGAGATAAAATGTTCAGAATGTTGAGGGAAAACTTTGAAAAACACGGAAGCGATGCTCAAGAGCATCGGGGAAATGTTTTCCCAAAGTTTGCAGCCTAAATTCTAACATTTTAGCCAAATCCGAAGTTATTAAACAGGCTCTAAACGCGCACCACTGTTGAATGGTTTTCAGAAGACGCACCCCAATACTCCAGGCAAAATTTTAATGCAGAATTAGTGTCAAACTCTTTACAAGAAAAAATATTGATATATACGGCCTTGAGAATTGGCAGTGGATGACAAACCACATTACTTGTCTCAATGAATTGAAATCCTGACACCCCTCTCAAATGAGGAATGTCAGATGTATCCTCCCAAAATATCGGATCACCATGTCGCTTCATGCCAATGAGATCACACAATTCCACAAAAAAACTCTGCAACTTAGCCTTGTCAAGATCGGTAAGATCGCAACCTTTCAGATCAATAATCAACTCTAACCCATAATTTCCTTTATAACCAAATTGTGGTTTTTTTGGTTCCATATCACTTGCTTGATAGGTTGACTGACTCATTTTACGAAATTAGTCGTGGATTCACCCGTATTCCAGGCTTGTTTATCGCAATTCTCAATGTGTATAACTGCGGTTTGTGATAAACATACTATCAATATACACTATTATTAGATATTAAAAAAATTAATGAACTCCCAAAAGACATTTCTAATAGTATTGTGGGTAATTTGTTTGTTTTTCTTATGTTGGTTTGTGTGGATCTACAAAACGGGAAACACTGAAAATCAGACTAATCTATACAGCAATGCCTACGGGATCATTCCGCTTCTGGGGGGACTCTACGGTTTGATTGTAGCCGAACATTGGGGTGGAATGCGAAGCAAGGTCGGCAAGGCGGTAATACTTTTGTCCCTCGGAATGATTACCTGGGGCATCGGAATTGCCATTTGGTTATATTATAACCTGATTCTTGGGGTTGACGTACCCTACCCTTCTTGGGCTGACGCTTCATTCATAGTAAGCTGGCCACTGTGGGGAATAGGGGCAGCATTTCTATCTATCGCCAGTGGGGCAAAATTTGGCATCAGAAAAACAGCAGGAAGAATCATGCTGTTCGTTGTTCCAATTTTAGTGATTGCCTTTTCATATTATTTTTTAGTGACAATCGCGAGGCAAGGTATTGTAAGCAGCTACGAGGGTTCTTTAAAGACCTTCTTTGATTTAGCGTATCCAATCGGAGATATTGTAATTCTAACAATTGCCCTGCTAATCTTTGGGTTATCCTACAAATACTTTGGCGGAGTATACAAGAAGGCGATTTATTTTATTTTGCTTGCTTTTGTAGTAAATTATTTTGCTGACTTTACCTTTTCTTACACGACTTCCCTAGAAACTTACTACAATGGGAGTTTGGCAGATGGACTCTTCGTCGTGACTATGACTATTTTGGGAACGGGCATTGCCCTCCTTGATCCCCGGCAAACATAGCAGAGAGTGCATGGTATTGATTTTATATGTATATGACAGTCCTAAATCAAATTGTTATAAAAATTATCAAAGAACAGGAACTCGTCATCGGTCCGTTGGCTTGGGATGAGGCACGGAAAGTTCCAGGATTGAGAATAGTCGACACAAAAAGTGGCGCAGTAGAGCTTAACAATGGAGATCCCAAAGAAATAGTTGACAAGCTAGTCAAGCAATACGAACGGCTGTTTGGTCGCGCTTCACATGAAGTTTGCAAAGAAGCGGTGACAGCTTTGGTCGCCGATCTGCCTGCCGCGGACGTGCCCTCGAGCTTGAAATAATCCCTTCTCACATGGCGAAAGAATGACATACTTCCCCGAACTCATCCGATGAGCATGTCCTCTAAGCTCAAATTTCTTCTCATCACAACCACGGTTTTTCTGGGTGGTTTTTTTGTTCTGCCTGTTGTCGCTGCAGCCTCGACCAATGTCAGTGACCTCTATTCCACGGATCAGCATTGGACGCTCGCCGGCAGTCCCTATATCGTCAAGGTTAACAATTCCCAAAACGGGGTCGGGATGAGACCTGGAACCACTCTGACCATAGATCCTGGGGTAGTGGTGAAAGTGGAGTTGAATGGGCAAATCGGGTCCGGAGGCACAGTAGTTGCCCGCGGCACTGCGCAGCAGCCGATAATTTTCACCTCATTGTTTGATGATGCTGCCGATGGGGAAGACAGTGACGGCCAGGGGCCGAGCTCTGGTTTGCTTGGCGACTGGAGCAAGATAAGTTCGGGAGGTCTAGTCGATTTCGATCATGTGATTTTCCGGTATTCGGGTAGAGGCCTGAATCTAACACAAGCATCCGTGACCAACAGCCTTTTTGAGCGCAACGGATATGCGTTCCAGTTATCCAATACGGCAGGTGGGGGAGTAATCGAAAACAACACAATCCTGAACAACGATTACGGATTCGCGGATTTTTTTCTGGTTTCTGACGCCACAAACTTTATCAGAAATAACAATATCGTAGACACCAGGTTTTTGGCCGCGCGCAACATCACTCCAGATTTTCCGGTGGATATGAGACACAACTGGTGGGGACACGCCTCGGGGCCAAAGCACCCGACGCTCAATCCGAACGGGCAAGGAGGCGAAATCTCGGGCGGAATCCTGTTCGATCCCTGGCTGCAAAGCCAGGTAACGGCAGAACCGCCACAAGCGAAGCGGCCAGTGCTGATAATCCCGGGAATATTGGGGAGTGAACTTTACAACGGTAATGATCTAATTTGGCCGGATTTAGGGGAGATGTTTGATAATATAAACGACCATTTTCTTACGGAGAATTTAGGTCTGGATGAAACAGGAGTCTCACAGAACCAGATTACAGTTGGTAACGTGGTGAAAAAAGAAGACTTTTCTTTCATAGGTTTTAGCTCAATAACCGCCATAGATATTTTTGGCCATTTAATTTCTGATTTAGAGCTGAATGGATATGAGAAAAATTCAACATATTTTCTTTTCCCTTACGACTGGCGATTGGATCTAAACTCGACAACAGCAGATTTGAACCAAAGAATTGAAGCAATTAAAGCCCAGACTGGGTTTGATAAAGTTGATATTATAGCTCATAGTATGGGCGGTCTTTTAGTGAAAGACTACATGAATGAGTACGGAAGCCAAGACATTAACAAACTGATATTCGTTGGAACTCCGCACCTTGGCGCACCGAAAGTAGCTAAAGTTTTGCTTGAAGGTGACCGATTTAATATTCCGTGGCTTGAAGAGGACAGGATGATGGAGCTGTCTCGGAACTCTATTCCCTCATATCAGTTGTTGCCAAACCAAACGTACTTTGATGTGTTTACAGGTTATCTCAAGCTGTCTGATCCAGGAGATACTGCTCCGCTTAATTACGAGGGAACCAGGACTTTTATGCTGGGCAAAGGTCTCAACCCTGGTTTATTTGCCAAAGCCGAGGATGAATTTTTTGAAAAAAAACTGCAATACTTTGACTTTTCAGGAATTGATACTTACAACATCGCGGGCTGTCGCCTCGATACTCAAGCTGGTTACAAATATGTTAGAGGAAACAATGCCATCGGGTGGATCTCTTACACTTCTGGCGACGAAACAGTCCCTCTCGTAAGCGCTGATTTCGTTAATGTTCCGGCAACTCATAAATTTTATGTAAAAAGAGGCAAACATGCAGTGCTTCCTAGCGCTGCAGGGGTTCGAGATCTGATAACTCAAATATTAACTGGTTCAAGCATCGACCTGTCCAGCAATGTAAGCAACAGCAATAGTTTTTGTGGAATCAAGGGTAAAGAATTGCTCTGGCGAAGTCCGGTTGAAGTACATATCTACTCCGGCGGTCATCACACTGGCCCGATTGAGAACAATGGCATCGAGTATGGCATTCCCGGGGTCGGATACGAGATCATAGATGGAGAAAAATTCATCTTCCTGCCCACTGACGAAGGCCAAGAGTATCAGATCATAGCCAACGGAGAGGCTAGTAGTACCTTTGACCTCTTGATTTCAGACAATGACAATGGAGCCATTAAAGAAACCCATGTATTTAACGATGTCGGAATCACGCCATCGAGTGTTATCAAACTTGATGTGGCTGACCAGAGCGCTGACCAAAGCCTCCAGCTTGACTGGGCTGGTACAGGAAATTTTCAAACTCTCCCAGAGAATGCAAACCTGGTGCCCGAGCAAAGCCAAGACCTAACACCTCCAGAAACGCAGGTGATAGTTTCTGGCACTCAAGGACAAAACGGTTGGTATAAAAGTAATGTCGAGGTGAGCCTGCCTGCTACTGATGACAACTCTGGAGTGTTGGCTACCAAATATTCCTTGGATGGGGGACAAAGCTACCAGGTATACATAGGGCCGCTTGCGATCACGAAAGAGGGGAGTAGTATCCTCAAATACTATTCTGTAGACAAAGCAGGCAATAATGAGGCGACCAAGACTTTGAATCTGCACATAGACAAATCCGCGCCAGAAATACAGACCCAGTTTGACCTAACGCTCAAAGACTTTGTCTTTCAGAC
>JAHFJD010000030.1 GCA_023246055.1 Candidatus Doudnabacteria bacterium | reverse complement strand
ACTGAACCAGAAATAGACCAGGCCATGGATGCGAATCTCAAAGGCACAATCCTGTGCACAAAAATTTTCTCGCAAAAAATGATTGAGCGAAAAAAGGGCAAAATCATCAACATCGGCTCGATCTATGGCGTGGTGGCAGCCGACAAAAAAATTTACGGTGACTCGGGGCGAAATAGTTCGGAGATTTACGGCGCGACCAAAGCCGGGGTGATTCATTTAACCAAATATTTTGCCGCCTACCTCGGCGAGTATAACATCCAGGTCAATGCCGTGAGTCCGGGCGGGATTTTTAACGAACAAAAACCCGAATTCGTAGACAATTATATCCGTAAAACTCCACTTAGGCGGATGGCGGAAACCCAGGATCTCACTGGAGTGATTTGCTTTTTGGCCTCGGACGACGCAGGTTATATTACAGGCCAAAATATTACTGTTGACGGTGGGTTTAGTCTTAATCAATAAACTGCCATGAAACAAACCTTGTCAGAATTGCATATCGGCCGCTACCAAAAAGTTTTTATCATTGCCGAAGCCGGCATCAATCACAATGGCGATCTTGATACGGCCCTAAAACTCGTGGATGCGGCCAAGACCGCGGGGGCGAGTGCGATCAAATTTCAAACTTATGTGACGGAAAAACGAGTTCAGCCGGACAATCCGGTATTTGAGATTCTCAAGCAATGCGAGCTTTCTCGGGATCAGCAAATAAAAATCAAAGAGTATGCGGACCGGATGGGCATCATGTTTTTTTCCACGCCGTTTGATCCGGAGAGCGCGGAGTTTCTTGCGAGCCTCGGCGTTCCGCTAATGAAGATTGCCTCGTTTGATATTGTGAACAAAAAATTGCTTGAAGCTGTTGTGGCCACCAAGATTCCCACGATCATGTCTCGCGGTATGGCAGATGAGAAGGAGATTGATACTGCGGTGCAAATTTTCGAAAAAGCCGGGAGCGAGTATGCCCTCCTGCATTGTATTTCCGCTTATCCGACCCCAAAAGAATCCGTGAATCTCAAGGTCATTCAGTCGCTTCTCGAAAAATATACTTGTCCAATCGGCTTTTCTGATCACACCCTTGATATTGATGCGAGCGTTTACGCCGTCGCGCTGGGCGCACGAATCATTGAAAAGCATTTTACTCTGGATCGCAGTCAGCAAGGCCCTGACCATCAGATGTCAGTGGATCCGGTAAGCCTTAAAATACTTTGTGATAAAATTCGAGAACTAGAGACAATGTTAGGTAGCAAGGAGATCAAATTTAATCCAGCAGAAGAGGCTGCCCGAATTTACCGACGGCCATCTTAATTCAATACCCATGAACTCTAACCTAAAAATCGCGACTCCGGTGTCCACCATTTTTCACGCGACAGCCCATTTGGCAGAAATTTTGGATTTGTCTGATGTTCTGGAGTGGCGGGAATTGTCTCGTCCTGTGGCAAGTAGTCTGCAGCGGATTTATCATTGTGATTGGAGTCTCATCAGCCCATGGTCAGATCGAGAACTTCAGGAGATTACCAATATAATAATCAACAATAAGCCCGATTTAGTTACTTTTCATCTCCATGCTTGCTATGTAAATCCGCCCCTCGAAAATGGAATGTTTATGCCGATCGGCAAGCCGATGACGCGCGAGGAAATGTTTGGTCATGCGCGCACTAACCTCCAGAATTTGAAAGAGAAGCTGGGCAAGAGTTTGCCGTGGGCCGTGGAGAACAATAATTTCTATCCCACCGGGGCCTATACTGAGGTAACTGACGGCGGATTTATTACTGAGCTCACAAACGAGCTCGGTCTCAATATCCTGTTGGATTTGGCACACGCGCAGATTACGGCAGTTAATCAGAACATTACCCTTGAGGAGTATCTCGGTTTTCTAGATCTCGAGAAAGTAGTTCAATTGCATTTGAGTCGGCCCGGCCGGGATGCCAAAGATCCGAATCTCGCCAAAGATTTTCATGAGGTGCTGGAGGATGATGATTGGGTACTGGTCAAAAGCATTATGCCGCGCTGTGTGAATCTGCAGTATGTGACAATTGAATATTACAAAAACGATGCCAATCTCATTACCATGCTGAAAAAATTACGAGAGGTCATTACCAAATGAAAACCATTGCTATTGTTCAAGCACGAATGGGATCTGCACGGTTGCCGGGAAAAGTCCTCCTGCCCTTGCGCCCCAGGGAGACAGCCTTGGGTTTTATGCTCGAGCGGGTCAAAGCGGCAAAATCCCTCGATAAAATTGTGGTGGCGACTTCAACTGATTCTGGGAATAATGATTTGATATCATATTTAGAGCGACTCGGGATATCATATTTTGCAGGATCAGAAACTGATGTTCTTGATCGGTATTACCAGACCGCAAAAATGTTTGCCGAACCTGACGATTTGATTGTGAGACTCACTGGCGATTGTCCCCTTCACGATCCACGGGTCATTGATCTGGTGGTAAATACTTATTTCAGTGGTAATTACGATTTTGTTTCCAACAGTCTCGAGCCGTATAGCTTTCCAGACGGGTTGGATGTTGAGGTGTTTTCTTTCAAAAATCTCGAGACTGCGTGGCACGAAGCGAAGCTTCCATCGCACCGCGAACACGTGACATTTTATTTTTGGCAAAATCCTGCACGGTTCAAAATATTTTACGTGAAAAACCCTCAAAATTTATCACGCTACCGCTTGACACTGGATTACCCAGAGGATTACGAACTCATCAAAAATATTGTGTCATATTTTGCAGGACAGAAGAAACAAGATTTCAGCATGGCAGAAATTATTGCGTATCTCGACCTTCATCCAGAGGTCATGATGCTGAACGCGGGGATCAAGCAGAATGCGGGCTGGGAAGCATCATTGCAAGCAGACAAACAATTTCTTAATAATTAAAGAACCAAAAATCATGAGAACATTTCATAAAAGTAACAACCTATTTCGTCAGGTACGTAAATTGATTCCCCTCGCGTCCCAGACGTTTAGTAAGAGTTATGTAAATTTTGTTAAGGGAGTGGCCCCGCTGTTTTTGACCCATGGCAAGGGCTCCTATGTTTGGGATGTGGATGGGAATCGGTATGTTGATCTCGTTAATGGACTTTTGCCAGTGATCTTGGGATATCAGTACCCAGCGGTGAATCGAGCAATTCGCACGCAGATGAATAAAGCCATGACTTTGTCTCTGGCCGCGCCGCAGGAATATGAACTCGCCAAGCTTCTCAATAAACATATTCCTAGCGCGGAAATGGTGAGATATGGAAAAAATGGATCAGACGTGACAACCGGCGCGATTCGTTTGGCCCGAGCCGTGACTGGCCGCGAGCATGTTTTGGTTTGTGGGTATCACGGGTGGCACGATTGGTATATTGGCTCGACGACCAGGAACCTTGGCGTGCCGAAGAGTACCATTGCCCTCACTCACAAATTTGAATACAACAACCTTGCTTCTGTGGAAAAATTTTTTCGCCGCTACAAAAATAAAATCGCGGCCGTGATTTTGGAGCCAATGAGTTATGAAGAGCCAAAAGATAACTTTTTACAGAAGCTCAAAACCTTGACCCATAAACATGGCGCGCTTTTGATTTTCGATGAGGTCATTTGCGGGTTTCGGTTTTCCATGGGCGGCGCGCAGAAACTGTTTGGGGTTACACCGGACCTGGCGACGTTTGGCAAGTCTCTGGGTAACGGGATGCCGATCGCAGCCCTCGTCGGCAAGCGCAAATATATGAAACTCATGGAGGATGTGTTTTTCTCGTTCACCTTTGGTGGGGAGCTGTTGTCGATCGCTGCGGCCATCGCCACGATCAAAGAGATGGAAAAAAAGTCAGTTCTGAAAGAAGTCTGGCGCAAAGGAAAGTTTCTCCAAGACGCAACACATCGGCTCATCGCTAAACACGGGCTCGGGGAGGTGCTGGCCCTCAAGGGCAAGCCCTGTTGGCAAGTATTTGAAATCAAGGAAGCTGGCGGGTTTACGAACCTAGAGATTAAGAGTTATTTGCAGTACAAAGCGCTGCAGGGCGGTTTTTTGTGGCACGGTCAGCATAACATGAGCTATTCGCACAAAGATGCAGATTTGAAAAAACTTCTGGTAGTTTATGATCGAACCTTTGCGCTCCTGCGTGGTCATCTCGACCACGGGACATTGCTCGAACATTTGCCCGGTAAGCCTATTGATAATATCTTTAAGATTCGCTGAGGAACAATGATGGACTCGATTGCAATTTTGGGGACTGGGGCGGTGGGTGGCCTGTTGGCGGGGCTTTTTGAGCGGGCCGGCATTGAGACTCTTTGCATTGTGCGCGACGAACAGGTGCAGGCCTACGAGGCCTCTGGTCTCGCGATCGACAGTCAGCAGTTCGGGAAATTTACCGCCAAGCCGCGATTCGCGCCTAGGTTGGATGTTTCGCCTGAAGTCCTGTTTATTACCACAAAATTTTACGATTTGGCGTCCGCGCTTCAAAAAATCGAGCCCGAGCAGACCAATGGCCGACTCGTCGTTCCGCTCCTCAATGGACTCGATCATATGGCTGTACTGCGCCAGAGCTTGCCAGGAGCCAAAGTTATTGCCGCCTCTGTCTTCGTTGAAGCTTATCGGACTGGCCAAAGTGAGATCAGGCACAACTCCAATCGCGTAAAAATCAATTTGGCTTCAGATGATAGTGCTCTCAAATCTGATCTTGAAAATCTCGCCGCCACGCTCCGCGCATGCGGCATTGAGGTCGAGATTCACCAGAGTGAGGGTTTTGTCCTGTGGCGCAAGATTGTCCAGCTGAACGCTTTGGCTCTCCTCACAACCGCCACCGGTTTTCCTTTTGGAAAAATCCGCGATAGCGAGGAGCTTTATGAGCACCTGCAAAACTGTGTGCGAGAGGGGATAGCCGTGGCCAAGACTGAAGCTGTAACTGTTGAGGAAAATGAAGTGTTTACAGCCTTGGCCAAATATCATGATGATTTTCGGACGTCCATGTCTCGGGACAGGGACCTAGGGAAGCGCACCGAACTTGACGCGATTGCCGGAGCGATTCTCCAGAGAGGCAAACAGCACGGGATCGCCTGTCCCACCATCGAACACTATTATCAAATTTTAAAACCCGCATGAAGCCGAAAAAGTTGAAAATTACATTAATTACCGACAACCCCAAGAGCTGGATAATCCCATTTGCCGCGAGACTGCGCGCGACTTTACAAAAACAGCATTCGGTACGGTGGGTGTTCGATCCTGGGAAAGTTAGAGCCGGAGACCTGGCTGTCTTTTTGAGCTGTGAAACCATAGTTAAATCGAACATTCTTCGTTTGAGCAAACACAATCTCGTGGTGCACCCGAGCCGCTTGCCAAAAGGCCGCGGCTGGTCGCCTCTAGCTTGGCAGATTTTGGAAGGAAAGAATAAAATCCCGGTGACAATGTTTGAAGCAGCCGAATCAGTGGATAGCGGGGAGATATATTTTCAGGATCAGATTATTTTCGAGGGCCACGAACTGGTGGACGAACTGCGGCAAAAACAAGGCGGCAAAGCTCTTGAGCTTGTGGAGAAATTTGTGCAGCGCTATCCAAAAATCAAAAGCCGCCCGCAAGCAGGCCAGCCGAGTTATTATCGCCGCCGCACAGCGCTCGACAGTGAGCTTCAGATTGATAAAAGCTTGAAAGCCCAGTTCAACCTGTTGCGAGTGGCTGACAACGAGCGTTATCCCGCATTTTTTTATTACTGCGGCCATAAATATGTGTTAAAAATTTACAAGGCCTCAAATGAGAATTAAAAGAGTTTTGATATTCCAGCAGCGTGGGTGGGGCGTCAAGATCGGACATTTCCTCGCCAAAAAACTGGCAGCCGAAGGCGTGAGTCTGGCAGCAATAACGATTAAGCACAGCACTCATCAATACATCTTGTCCCAGAAAGATGTGGTATATCAATTGGTCATTAATGAAGATGGGATAAAAAATGATCCAGCCAAATATTTGGCCGGGGAGAGCTACTCGCTCGAACAAATTTGCGAGGATCTTGGTGTGGATTCCATCTGGCCGTTTGTGACGAGCTTGCGCCATCAAGTGCGATCCTATAGGGATAAATATTACTACGGATTCAGGCAAAACGTTTCCGATGAGATGATTGTGGATTACGTGAAGGCGATTTATAAATGCATAAAAATCGTTTTTGATAAATTTGATCCGCAAATTATTTTGACGCCTAACTTTGGCGACCTTCTCCATATCATGTTCAACCTCTACGCGCGGCAGGTCGGGGCGAGAATGCTGACTGTTACGGATTGCAAGATCAAGGGCCTGATGATTTTTGCCGAGGATTATAACGAAAGTAGCGGCAGTTTTTATGACCGCGTGGATGAACTCAACGCTCATGGAGCACAAAGCGCCAATCTCGACCGCGCGCGTGCGTACCTCGAAAATTTTCGCAAAGCACCAAGACTTGCCGACATGCCAGATCTTTATACCGCTCCGGTTTTGTCCTTTAAGGCCAAGCTAAAAAGAGATCTGAAACCCTGGTATCAGATCCTGCAATGGTACCGTCGTCCGCAAACAAACTTTTTACCAAATCTTGGGGCATCTATCGATTATCGGCCGCCACACATCATCTTGCGCGATCACTACGCTGCCAGAAAATACAAGAAAGTCATGGACAATTTCAAATATTATCCCCTGGACCACATAAAAAAGTTTGTATATTTTCCCTTACAAGTTCAGCCGGAGGTAACCATTGATGTGATTGCTCCGTTTTTTAGCAATCAAATCGAGACTGCGAGATTGGTGGCCATGTCCTTGCCGGATGACTACACGCTCGTGGTCAAAGAGCACCCGGCTATGGTGGGAATGCGTCCGCCGTCATATATTGAAAAAATTGCGCGCACCCCAAACGTGAAACTTGTCGATTATCGGATTTCTGGTTTTGAACTCATCAAACGCGCTGACCTGATTGTCAGCCCGAATAGCACGAGTGTGGCAGAAGCCGCGTTTTTCAGAATACCAGCGATTCAGCTCGGCAACCTGGGGACTACGTTAAAATTGCCGAACGTGTTTCGGCACACAGATCTGACAACTTTAACGCAAAAAATTAAGGAAGTGCTAGGTGTAAAACTTGATACTCTGGAATATGAGCGCCGGCTCCTCAATTATTTGGCAGCGGCGTACGATACCGGGATGGCGGAAAATTATTGGGGCTTTTGGGAGAGAAACGAATCCATTGATATGGAGACATTATGGCAATTCTGGAAAAAGGAGATAGTCTCCCTGCCTCCCTACGACAGGTCTTTACAACGGGAGATCCCCCGAAGGGGGAAAAAATAATGAACCAAGAACAGCGAAAAATTTATCTCGGAATTAACGCAGAACCTGTTGATCCGTCTGCAGCCCTTGTGGAGAATGGCAAGGTCCTCGCGTTCGCGGAAGAAGAGCGTTTTATCCGCAACAAGCACGCAGTCGGCGTCTACCCACTGAAGGCGATCGAGTATTGTTTGAAGGCTGCGCAAATCTCGCTGTCTGATGTGGAGGCCGTGGTCGTGGCCTGGGATGTGGAAGCATATACGGACGGAAGCCTTCGGATTTTTTTTGACAGCCTTGAGAAAACCTGGCCAGTCGATAAGCACACCAAATCCTGGCAAAATTACATGATTTCCACGCACAACCTGGAGGGTATCAAAAACGTGCATTACAAAAAGAATTGGCACCGTTATTTTGGCGACATCAAACAGCCGCCGGTTAAATCGGTACCGCACCACTTTACACATGCTTTTCAAGCCTATATGCAGTCCGGTTTTGATAAAGCGATTTGTTTGAGCATTGACGGTTCTGGTGATAAGCACTGTACTGTGGTCTGGCGGTGTGAGGATGGAAAACTCGAACCCCTGCGGGAAATCCTTATGCCGCACTCCCTCGGGTGGCTGTATTCCGCGATCACCGAATTTTTAGGTTTTCAATCAAAAGATGGTGAATACAAGGTCATGGGCCTAGCGGCTTACGGCGAGCCGGATCAAGAGATTTTTGCCAAACTGGAAAAGATCATCGAGCTCTCGGGTGACGGTATCGCCTACCAACTTGACCCCAGCTACATTCATTATGGTTCTCACTCGTATTCAGGAAGGTTTACCAATAAACTCGTGAAGCTCTTGGGTCAAAAACCCCGGTCGCCCCACGAAGAAATTACCGCCTGGCACAGAAATCTCGCTTACGCAATGCAGAAAAAACTCGAGGAACATGTTAGCCGGCTGGTATCTTGGGCTATTTCTGAAACCGGAATTCACAATGTCTGCGTCGGCGGCGGAGTGGCGCAGAACATCAAGATGAACAGCATGATTTTTAATCTCCCTGAAGTGAAAGGGTTTTTTGCACATCCCTTGTCGAGTGATCTCGGGACCTCGGCAGGCGCTGCCCTGGCGCTCTGCATGAGAGAAACAGGGAGCGCTCCAGAGAAGCTGGAAACCGTGGCCTTGGGGCCGGAGTATTCAGACGAGGAGATCGAAGCCACGCTGAATACCAGCAGTATCCCGTACAAAAGATATGATGATATTACAGCTCCTGTTGTCGAGGAGCTGGTAAAGGGTCGAGTGGTTGGCTGGTTTCAGGGACGCATGGAAGCTGGAGCGAGAGCGCTCGGACAGCGAAGCATTCTCGCTGACCCGCGTGACGTCAAGAGTCGCGACCGGGTTAATGGCGTGGTCAAATTCCGGGAATATTGGCGGCCTTTTTGTCCCTCTTTGACTTGGGAATCCATGCCCCGGTATTTTGACAAATATACTGAAGCGCCTTTTATGAACATCGCTTTTCTGGCTAACGAAAAATTGAAGACAGACGCGCTAGCTATCGTGCACATTGACGGTACCGCGAGAGTTCAAACTGTGAGGCTCGAACAAAACCCGCTATACTACCGGTTGCTCAAAGCATTTGAGAGCAAGACTGGCGTGCCGGTACTTCTCAACACTTCATTTAACGTAAAAGGTGAGCCAATCGTGTGTTCTATACAGGACGCACTGCGGACTTTTTGGGCGACTGGACTTGATTGCCTGGCAATCGGAAATTATTTTATCAATAAACACGCGATCCAATGACCGCTTCCAATCTCAAAATCAGCTGCATTATCCCGACCTGTGATCGGCCCGTGCTCCTCGAGCGCGCGATCAGAACCATAACCTCGCAAACCCAAGCTCCGTACGATATCATTGTGGTGAATAACGGCAAAGATAAAACTTCGCTCCCTGCGGAACTCAACTCCAAGGTCAAGGTCATTGACATCATGCCTTATGCCGGGGTGGCGCAAGCGAGAAATATTGGCGCTATTTATGCGGCCGGTAATTTTCTCGCGTTTCTAGATGACGATTGTCAGTGGAATCGAGAGTATCTCGAAAACGTATCCCGCGAATTGTCGCAGGGAACTGAATGTGTTTTAAGCGGGCAGTATAAATTCCAAGATGGAAAATTAGTGCCTTGGAAAATTCCGACGAATCGAGTCAAACCCGAGGTGCTGCTCGTTTCCAATCCTGGGGCTGGCGGACCAAATATCGTGATTGCCCGCGACCTCTTCTTTCGCGTCCGTGGTTATGACCCAAAATTACCGCCTTCTGAAGACAAAGCGCTCGTGCTTGAGGTGCTGCGTTTGGGAGTCAACGTTTCAGTCCTTCCTGACAATGTGGTGATTGACGGTACGCAAGATGGCAAGAGACTCACCAATTATTTGACTCTGGCTGAAGGCGTTTTTCAGTTTACTCACAAATATGGCCGTGAAATGAACTGGATGCAATATTTTTTCAATCGCTGGAAAATGGCTAGATATCGCTTTCTCGGTACAGGTAGTCGCGGGCAATGGCTGATAAAATTATTTTGGGGCCAATTGTATCGCCTCGCCAGGATATGGAATTGAATATGAACCCCGCTATACAACTTTCAGTTATTGAAGAGCAGCAAAATGTGCAATTCATGATTAATCGCGGCATTAACCAGATAAGGAGCAGCTTTTGTCCTGCCTTGGCGGGACTCTGAAAGTTGATATACGGGGTGAATTTCATGGTGCGGCCATCCAAATCTTTTCTCTATGATGTGCTTGAGCACGAGCTGTCTTTGTGTCGCGGCAAAGTTTCAATCGACGCGGCCGCAGCCAATTTTAAAAATCGGCGAATGTTTCGTACAAAATTTTATTATGGCGTGGATCTCGATCTTGAGCTGTTGGAGCAAGGGCTAGCAAGATATGAAGATGAAACCACGTTTGGTATTCACGCGGATCTCGCTAAATTGGAGGCGATTCCTGACAACAGTGCGGATGTGGTAGTGTCCACTAACACCCTGTATCAACTCGAATCGGAGAGCCAAAAGAAGGCGCTCGCGCACCTTTGTCGGATTGTGAGATCGGACGGAAAATTTATCTGCCAGTTGGATTTGGGTCCTGATTTGGAGACGTTGCTGTCGATCATACGGTCCAATTTTTTGAGAGTTAAAATCAGATATTATCGCAACCCGATCAGCCGGTTTTATGAATGGATTTTTGAACAGGATGGGTTTTTGGGTTCGCACCCTATTGCCGGACGGCGTCCGTTCAGGCTCCTGGCCTGGCTGCTGTCACGACTGGAGTTTCTGACTTGGCGTAGCGCAAGAGGCAATCGGCGGGCTTTGATCGTGGGTAGTCAGAAAATTGGTGAGCCCGCGAATCAGGTTTTTGATTTATCCGCTATGCCTTTAAAAGACAGGATTTACCAATTGACATGAAAAAAGTTTTGAGAAAAATCCGCAGCCGGTTGAAGCAGAGTTTGGCTATCTCTCTTTTGCGCTTGGCTGTGTTGACAGGCCATTCAGCCTTAGTGGCTGCGATATTTTCCTGGGTAGCGTGGCGTGTGCCAGAAAGGTTGTCTACTCCAAATAACACAGTGCTGTGTCTGGGACGTACTATTTTTGTGGATGACGTCAAAGCCCTGGCCCAGTTTTCTGGGAAGCTCGATTATATGGTGGTCCATCTGCAGTACTTTGCACAGCTGTTCAGACATTTTTTTACGCGGGATGAGCTGGCGGAAATGTCCGAGGCCAACTATCATCACAACCCGGCGATTAGAAAGGGCAGAGAGCAGTATGCCAATTTTTTGCGGCGGCTGTGGCCTGTGCTGGCGCAGCGGTTCGGTCTGGTGTCCGTGATGTCAGGAAATTTTGACTATTTCGTACAGCAGGAACTGGCCGCAGTTGTCGAAGAGCTAAAAGTGCCTTTCATTGTTCTGCATAAAGAGGGAATGATGGGTTTTGGCGGTTCTGATTATCTTCGTCAAAACATTAAACAATATGAAAATACCCCGTTCGTCGGATCAAAGATGTTGTTTTACAACGAAGGGGCAAAACAGGCGCTTTTGCAAGCTCACATCACTGGTTTTGTTGAAGAGAAGATGGAGGTGGTCGGGGTCCCGCGACTTGATGCATATTTTGAGAAGCTAGAAGCTGGGCGCGCACCTCGGCAGGTGGTGTTCTTTTCTTTTTACCCCCCAGAGCGGTTCCGCCATTTGGTGACAGGCCCGAAAATGGGCGAGATAGAAAATAGATCTCGCCAAATACACGAATGGGTTATGAAATTTGCCAAAAACCATCCCGATACGAAAGTGATAGTTAAAACCAAAAACGCGCAGCATTATTACAAATATGTGCAAGATATTGCCGAAGAACTATTTGAGCAGATGCCTCGAAATCTGAACATTACTAATTCCGCTAATCTGATTGAGGTGATTCAAAATTCATCCGTAGTAGTTGGCTATAATTCTACAACTCTTGTGGAAGCTTTGGCGGCAGGCAAAAAAGTGATTTCGGCAGATTTTTCCGATCTGTTACCAGAAAAAGAAGAGGATTTTTTTACCGGATATTTTGATCTTTTGAATTTTGCCCGTTCCGAGAATGAGCTTGAACAGTTGATTTTGACGCAGACGGAACAAAAAATCGAACCGGCACGCCGTGATGAATTTTTGAAGATTTTTATGTCTACTCCCGACGGGCAAGCCTCAAAGCGCGCAGAGGCAGCGATTATTGAGACAATAAAAGAGTCGGGAAGCTCTATGGAAAGGGAGATGAATCATATGTTGCGGCGTCTGTTTCCGATTTGCCGCAGTCTTACCGGGGATGGAAATCGTCAAACCCTCTCGATCTTGCGTGAATATGTTCCAATTGAAGTTTGCGAAGTTGCCTCCGGCACCAGGGCATTTGACTGGACAGTTCCAAAAGAGTGGAAAATCCGTGATGCGTATATCGTCGGCCCAGACGGAAAGCGATATTGCGAGTTTAAAAAAAATAATCTCCATGTTATGAGTTACAGTGTGCCAGTGCGTACCAAGATGAGGCTGGATGAATTGAAAGCGCATCTTTTTTCGCTTCCTGAGCAGCCTGAATTTATTCCTTACCGAACGAGTTACTACACATCGAATTGGGGATTTTGCCTCGCCGACAGGCAACTGCAAACAATGCCAGAAGGAGAATATGAAGTTGTCATCGATTCAAAACTAGAAGAAGGACAACTGATTTATGGAGAATATTTCCTTCCGGGTGAGACTGACCAAGAGATCCTATTATCTACGTATATCTGCCATCCTTCCCTGGCCAATGATAATCTAAGTGGCATTGTTCTTGCGACTTTTTTGGCACGGCATTTGCAAAAGATGAGAAATCGTCGTTATTCATATCGATTTCTCTTTACCCCGGAGACTATCGGTCCTCTGGTTTGGCTTTCCAAAAATGAAGATAGATTATCAAATGTCAAGCATGGTTTCGTGATAACCTGCGTAGGCGACGACAGTCCTTTTACCTATAAAAAAAGTCGTCAGGGCAACGCGGAAATTGATCAGGCGGTTCTGAAGGTTTTGAGCGATTCAGGTAAGGCAAATACCATCCTCGATTTTTATCCTTATGGCAGTGACGAGAGGCAGTACAGCTCACCTGGTTTAAATCTCCAGGTTGGTTGTCTGATGCGCGCTGGATTCGGCCGGTTCACCCAGTACCATACCTCCGCTGACGATCTGACCTTTGTTAATGGCCACAATATTTTTGATTCGCTACAGAAATACCTTGAGGTTTTAGAGCTCCTCGAAAACAATTTAGTTTATGAAAATTTGAAATCAAAGGGCGAACCGATGTTGTCCAAATACAATCTTTATAAGAAACCCGGCGGCGCTACTCGCCATTCTCAAGAAGGACTCGCGGTATTTTGGGTATTGAATCAATCAGATGGCACCAAATCCCTGCTGGAGATTGCAATGCGAAGCCAAATGAAGTTTTCAGAAATTGCACAGGCCGCCCGGAAACTCCAGGCTGCAAAATTGATAAAATTAATTAAATCTTAAATACTCAATGGCATATGAAAGATCTTATAAAAGATAAAGTTATTTTGGTGACTGGCGGGACAGGCAGTATCGGGTCCCAACTGGTGTTAGAACTCTTAAAGCATGAACCGAAGCAGGTCCGTGTGTTGTCGCGTGATGAAGGTCGTCAGCACGATTTGGTTCACCTCACGGGCCGTCCAACCAATTTGCGTTTGTTTATCGGCGATATTCGCGATAAGGAGCGACTCGAGCGTGCTCTTTCTGGGGTTGATATTGTGTTTCACGCGGCAGCCATGAAATATGTGCCGCTCTGTGAATATAACCCGTTTGAGGCGGTCAAGACGAACATCATTGGTTCGCAAAATCTAATCGACGCGGCTCTCGCCTGCGGCGTGGAAAAGGTAGTGGCTATTTCCACGGACAAGGTGGCGAACCCTGTGGGCGTCATGGGTGTTTCCAAATTGATGATGGAAAAACTGTTTATCAACGCCAATTATTATAAAGGGGACGCCAAAACTATATTTTCGTGTGTGCGGTTCGGCAATGTGACCTGGGCGCGTGGTTCGGTTTTGGCACATTGGCAGAGACAAGCCACTGAATTGGGTGTCATCAGTATCACGGATGAAAATATGACAAGGTTCATGATGTCCCGCAGTGACGCGGTCACACTCGTACTCGAGGCCCTGTCCCAGATGCGAGGCGGCGAAATTTTTGTTTTCAAAATGCCAGCCGTCAAAATCAAGGAACTGGCAGTGATGTTTCTTGAGAAATATTTTCCAGACGGCGAAGTTAAGATTCAAAAAACTGGGCGGCGCGCGGGGGAAAAGCTTCACGAAGAGCTGATTGGGACAGTGACCAGCGCTGACCACATTTTCGAAAATGACAGAATGTTCATCATCCGCCCTGATCTCAACATCTACGGATTTGATATCTATCCGGCAGTGGATTATATAGACTTTTCCAAACGAGACGCACCGGATGAGTATTCTTCTGAGGATCACCTTGACGCAGAAAAAATCAAAGCCATTATATGACCACGGCTGCTATCATTATTGCCCGCGGCGGCAGCAAGCGCCTGTCCGACAAAAACCTTCTAGATTTTTATGGAAAACCGGTACTAGCTTGGAACATCGCGAAGGCCAAGAATTTTTTTCCGGCCGTGTATTTCTCCAGTGAATCGAAAACACTGCTCCAAATCGCAGAAAAATATGGAGCGATAACTATCGAGCGACCTGCCGAGCTCGCGCTTGATGATGTCCCGAATATCCCGGTGTATGTGCACGCCTTCGAGTTTATGAACAATCCCGATCTCGTGGTTTCTCTGCAGTCCAACTCACCGACCCTGCCGGAGGAACGGATCAAAACCGCACTGAAGATTATGGAAATCCCCAGCATCCAAGAGCTAACCACTGTTGACGCGAAACTGAAAGTACATGGTTCTATCTGGGCGCTGAAGCGGCAGCGCCTGCTGAATTACGGCGATCCATTTACATACAAGGCGGATATTTTTATGTTTGACGATAGCGTTGATATTCACACGCGTGAGGATTTTGAAAATGCGAAAAAACAATATACCAACAATTCTATTTCGCGTTAACGCAAGCCGCAAGACCGGCACCGGACACGTTTATGAGTGTCTGTGGCTGGCCCGAGAGCTTAGAGCGAAAATTATTTTCTGTGTAAACCCAGACCGAGTGGCAACGAAACTCGTGCGGCAATTCGGTTTTCCCCTGTATCTTGATAGACAATTTGCTTCGCTTATTGAGAAAGTTCGTCCGAAGGTCATCATTTTCGATATCGTGGATATAAAGCAAGCTCATCTCAAAATCGCTAACCGATCTGGAGCAAAGATTGTGGTGCTCAACGCGCTGAAAAATCCCATCAAAGCGGACGTGCAGATTGCCACGGTTTTTGCACCTCACCCGCAAAATCGTCAGTATTCCGGCGGGAAATATGTGTTGCTCAAACCGAGCTTGCGGGAATTGCGCCCGGGTAAAATCCGCAAGCGCGCGAGCAATATTTTCATTATGTTTGGCGGTGCTGACGATGGTAATTTTACTCTCAAGAGTCTCCGGGCCCTAGCTTTGGTCCCTGGCGATTTCCGCATCTCGATTGTGATTGGCAGTGCAAACAAAAATTATCCCAGTTTATCTCGCTATTTAAAAACCTTTCCCAAACCATACAAAATGTTTCACAATATCAGAGACGAGAGAAAGCTGGCAAGTCTCATGCGCACCGCTGATCTAGCTCTCGTTTCTGGTGGTTACACTGCTCTTGAGTTTATGTACCTCGGAGTGCCAGTGATTGCGCTTGCTCAAAATGAGGTTGAGCATAAATACATTTTTTCTAATTTCCCCAAGGATTCTTTTATGTTTCTGGGGTTTGGTCGCGCAGCTCGCGAACAGAAAATCGCCGCGGCAATAAAGACTCTCATCAGCAGTTATCCAAAACGGCTCGCGCTAGGGGCTAGGGCCGGTCAAGTCGTGGACGGTCGGGGAATTTCTAGAGTGAGACGCCTCGTAAACAGTTTTTAGATAAGTTATAATACCCACCATGGATATAAAAATCGGCAAAAAAACAATCGGGCCTAGCCACCCGGCATACATCGTGGCAGAGGCAGGAGTCAATCACAACAATGACCTGGAACGCGCCAAAGAGCTGATTGTCAGTGCGGCCAGGGCTGGAGTAGACGCGGTCAAATTTCAAACCTATGTGGCCGGGCGGCTCGTGACTCGCGCGGCTCCCCGGTTTTGGGAGTGGGAGGGCGAGGAAAACCCGCAAGGCACGCAGTATGATTCTTATTCCACCATGGATAAATTGCCGCTTGAGGTTTATCCGGAGCTCGTCAAAACTTGTGCTGCCAACGGGGTGGAGTTCATGTCCACGCCGTTTGATGACGAGAGCTTGGATTTTTTGGTGAAGCTAGGGATTAAAGCCATCAAGGTTGCATCGAGCGACCTCACAGACCTGCCGTTTTTGAAACGCGCAGCCAAGACCGGGTTGCCTATTTTTCTCTCCACAGGAGCTTCGACCTATGCCGAGATTGACGATGCAGTGCGGGCTGTGGAAGGGGAAGGCAACCACCAAATCATCCTCATGCAATGTACATTGCATTACCCGACGGATTACAAAGATGCAAATCTGCGCGTCATCGGGACCCTGCAAAAAATGTATCCTCAATACAGCATGGGTCTGTCTGATCACACCCTCGGCATAGCAGTGCCGCCCGCTGCTGTAGCACTAGGCGCAAAACTCATAGAAAAACATTACACTACAGACAAAACTCTGCCGCTTTCTCCTGATCACCATCTCTCGGTTGATCCTCCGGAAATGGCAGCCATGATTTCCCAGATTCGTCAGGTGGAACAAGCTTTGGGTGATAGCCGCAAATATGTCCTCGCGGCCGAGGCTGAGACTTATAAATACGATAAACGCAGCCTCACCTCAACCAAGGCAATCAAGGTCGGCACAGTGATTACCCCTGACATGATCACGAGAAAACGCCCTGGTACGGGGATAAGGCCAAAATATCTGGAGGTAGTGATTGGGCGGACCGCGCGTATCGATATTCCGGAAGATACAACGATTACGTGGGAGATGGTGTAATTTGTGAATATATTAGGCCTGTCATTTTTTTATCATGACTCGGCGGCGGCTCTTGTTCAGGACGGCCGGATTTTAGGTGCGGTTCAAGAAGAGCGATTCACCCGGATAAAGTTTGATAACCGATTTCCCACATTGTCAGTGCAATATTTGCTCTGCGAAGCGGGATTGAAACCAGCCGATTTGGATCGCGTGGTGTTTTATGAAAATCCCTGGAAAAAGGTGGGTCGCATCTGCAGCAGTTATGCCCGCAATTTTCCGCGGGACGCGGCGATGATCCCGAATGTGGCCCGTGCCCAGTTAGGAAAAAAATTCTGGATCAAATCCGTAGTCCACCGAGAACTTCCCGGGTTTCGCGGGGCAGTGAGTTTCGTCGATCACCACATCTCGCACGCGGCCTCGGCCTTCTATCCCTCCCCGTTCACGCATGCGGCTTTTCTGACCGCCGACGGCGTGGGCGAGTGGGATACCACGACTTGGGGCGTGGCATCAGAAAAAGGTCTCGAGATCCGAAAGCGTATCGATTTTCCGCATTCTTTGGGCTTGCTGTATTCTGCCTTCACCAATTTTATCGGCTTTCGGGTCAACTCGGGAGAATACAAACTCATGGGGCTTGCTCCCTATGGCGAGCCGAAATACGCTCAAACCATCTTGGAGAAGCTAATTGATTTAAAACCAGACGGATCATATCGGTTGAACATGGAGTATTTTGATTTTGAAACCGGGGACGGTATGGTGACGGAAAAGTTTGCCAAACTTTTTGGCCGCAGTGCCCGGCAGCCCGAGTCCGAGGTTACTCAGAGTGACATGGATCTTGCCCGATCGATTCAGGAAGTCACAGAAGAGGTTTTGTATCGACTCGCAACTACCGTAAAAACGGAAACTGGTGAGCAGTTTCTGTGTCTCGCCGGCGGCGTGGCTCTCAACTGTGTGGCCAACGGCCGGTTGCTGCGATCCGGTCTGTTTGAGGACATTTGGGTGCAACCGGCCGCCGGCGATGCCGGCGGAGCACTTGGCGCGGCCCTCTATTATTGGCATAGCCGACTCGGGAATCCCAAAGCAGCAGGGATCCGTTTTGATCCGTATCTCGGTCCGGAATATAGAGCCGAGGAAATCAAAGAATATCTTGAGTCTAACTACATTCCGTATGCCGAGCATGAGAACATAGCCCTGGTGGCTGCCAGGTTGCTCTCTGAAGGCAAGATTCTTGGCTGGTTTTCCGGCCGTATGGAATATGGCCCTCGCGCCTTGGGCAACCGCAGTATTCTCGGGCACCCGTC
>JAHFJD010000057.1 GCA_023246055.1 Candidatus Doudnabacteria bacterium | reverse complement strand
GTCGCAGAGCCAGCTGCTGCCGAAGACCTTTGGCCAAATCCAGGTCAGCGCCGCTGTTAATCCTCTGGAGCCGGGCTTTGGCCTTGAGGAGGGTGAGCCCGTACCCGCGCGATGAGCCTCGTCGCGCGGGTAAAAAATTATGATTGGATACTCCTTGCGGCAGTTATCGTGCTCTCGGCTTTGGGTCTCATGATGATTTACTCCACAGGGCTTGCTGGTGCCGGAGAACGCACGCTGTGGATCCGCCAGCTTATTTTTTTAGCGATTGGTTTTGCGGGCCTTGGTTTTTTTGCGTTTTTAGATTACCGATTTTGGCTCCGCGCCGGCAAACCTATTTATTTTTTTTCACTGCTCTTGCTTCTGTTGGTGCTATTTTTCGGTCAGGAAATCCGCGGTTCCGTGAGGTGGTTTGCCCTGGGTCTGGTAAATTTTCAGCCTGCGGAGTTTGCCAAACTCGCGGCCATCATGGTCCTGGCCATTTTTTTTCACGCCCACGCGAGCCTTGCCAAAAATTTTCGCTATATCGTGGCCTCGTTTTTCTACGTGTTGATTCCCGCAATGCTCGTCATGCTCGAGCCTGACCTTGGTTCTGCCTTGGTGATTTGCGGCATCTGGGCAGGTTTGCTTGTTGTAGTGTGGGTTCCGTGGCGGAATTATTTATATCTGTTTATTATTTTTGGAATTGTCGCAGGCCTCGGCTGGCAATTTGTGCTTGCCGACTACCAAAAGGATCGGGTCGCTTCGTTTCTTGATCCCACAGAAGATCCGCAGGGCCGTGGTTACAATGTTATTCAATCCATGGTGGCCGTGGGTTCGGGTGGGCTCTATGGTCATGGCTTAACGCGCGGACTGCAAAGTCAGCTGCGATTTTTGCCGGAACGCCAGACAGACTTTATTTTCGCTACGACTGTGGAGGAGCTCGGGCTCGTGGGCGGGAGTTTCGTGCTTTTGCTCTTTGCCACCGTATGTTTTCGGATACTGCGGATCATGCGCCGCTGTCCTGACAGTTTTGGGCGGTTCATAGCCGCGGGAATATTTTTTTTACTGCTCATCCAGATTGCCGTGAATGTGGGCATGAATCTTGGCCTCTTCCCTGTCACTGGCATCACTCTGCCGTTTCTCTCTTATGGCGGTAGCTCGCTCGTCATCTCGCTGTGGCTCATCGGCATCACCGAGTCTGTCTCGCGCCACTCTGTGCCAGTGAGGTTTTAGGAAGGGAACCCCCTTGACAACTGCAGATATTTGTAATAAAATATTACTAGTATGAAAATGTACGAAATTACCAATGCGAATACCAAAGGACAAATCGTTATTCCGAAAGCCATTCGGAAGTTTTTAGGGATTACCGAAGATACGCTTCTGGAAATTACAGCCAAAGGCCAAGGGATTTATGTGCATCCTGTGCAGGGTGTAATTACCTCAACTGACACGGCGCAAGGTTTTTTGAAGATTCTCGAAAAAACGAGGGGAGCCTGGGGCAAAGCGAGTAAAGCCGAGCAGCAGCAGGAGCAAAAGAAAAAAAAGTTGGAACGGAATGCGGCCAGGGCCAGACGAAATGCATGGTAGTGATAGACACCAATATTATAATTGATCATTTGCGTCAGCGCGGGCGCGGTAAGAGTATCTTGGAAAAACTCGCTACTGACCATCCTAAAGGTGATTTGGCTATTTCAGTTCTGAGTATTCAAGAACTGTACGAAGGTCAAAGCATGGCCACCGAGATGGAAGAGGAAAAGCTGTTGTCAACCATTGCTGGTTTGAATGTCTTGCCGTATACATTTGAAATCGCGCAAATCGCTGGCACGATCGCCAGAAATAACGCTCGGCTGATGGAATTTGTAGATGCAGGCATTGCTGCAACAACGGTAGCTCGCGGTGCTGTGCTTCTGACGCTCAACAAGAAGGACTTCGCAAAAATCCCCAGTTTAGAGCTGCTGTAAGGTCGATCCCAGCCCCATTCGACAGATGAGCTGCGAGGGCATTGGCTCTTTTCTCGGGATTTGAGCCTAACGCCTCCTTGATCTTTCCTAGCCAGAACGGCTGGTTTTGTTGTTTTGCGCTAGTGGTTTGAAGTATGCACTTCGTCGTTTGACAGAGAGAGGAAAGGCGGGGAGCCGTCTGCAGACACGAAAGAGGAGAAGGATGAGAAGAAATCTTTCAGACTCACGCACCGGCCTGGCAGTCTGTTCGAGATTAAGTGTGTCAACCCCCAGGAGGAATACGGGATCAACTGGCATTCCAGGCGTAACAGCTCGGTAATTGAAATCAATGTGCAAAACTCGGATTTCAGTTTTGCCGAGCGACTGGGGATGAGCAGGCTGCGGGACTATGTCTTCCTGCTCGTCCAGAAGGAACTCACGTGCGCTTCGCTGGAGTCCTCTAGTGCTCGTCTGTTTGGTGACCGCTTTGAAGACACATTCATGGCGCTTTACCGGGCGGGTCTGGGGTAGAGTCAAGTGTAGTTTTTCTACAAGCCATTACTGCAAAGGATCGCGGTAATGGCTTTTTTTCGGCTTGATTTGACCCAGGCAAGGCGACGAGGTCCTGTATACAGGGCATGGCCCTTGCTTTTTTTGGCCAATGTGATAAGATTGGATGTTCGATATTTTCTATAGGAGGATACCATGGATACAGTCAGACTGCTGAATCTTGCGATTGCTGGGATTGAGGCCGAAATTTTGGCTTTGAAAACCGAAGCTCTTCAGTTGAGATATGAGCTGAAACAGCTTGGGACGGGCAAGAAGGAAAAGTCCTCGGCCGAAGTTTCAGGTCCCGCAAAGGGACGGAGGCGCAGAAAAAAACGGACCATGAGTGCGGAGGCGCGCCGGAAGATCTCCGAGGGCATGAAGGCCCGGTACGCGAATCTGCGGCGGCTTGCAAACAAACGTCGCTGAATTTTATTCGTCCCCGGCCATAGGCGAACCTGTTAGGTTCGCCTTTTTTTATTTCTCGAGGCCGATTTCCCTTGCCATGTAATTCTGGGATTGACGAGAGCGTTTATATGGTATAATATTACCATAATTATGGTATAACAATATGATCCCGCTAAAATCCCGAATAACTGTTGAGGTATTGAACTATTATTTTATAAATTCGGAAGCCCGCCATTATGTCAACGAACTGGCGAGGATTTTGGACTTGGATCCAAAAAATTTATATCGCAAGCTCAAAGAACTGGAAAAAGAGGGAATCCTAAAAAGTGAGTTCGCGGGTAAGCAGCGATATTTTTCATTTAACAAAAATTCTAAAATCGCCAAAATATACAAACAACTATTTTTGCAAACAATAGGTCTGGAGGACCAGTTAAGGAAAGCGATTGGAAAGATTCGCGGAGTGGAGCATGCTTACATTTATGGTTCTTACGCAAAACACTCCATGAGCGCAAGCAGTGATATAGATTTGCTCGTGATTGGCAATCACAGCACCTTGGATCTGCAAAAAGGATTAAACTTGATCCAGCGAAGGATTGGCAGAGAAATTAACGTGACGAACATTTCCTCGCGGGAATTGAGTATAAAGATAAAGAAAAAGAATCCATTCATAAGACATATTTTTTCCGACAAGCGCATTAAACTGCTATGATTAATTTTGAAGATCGGTATTTTCAGAAATTGCAGTTTACCATAACACAAGTTGGACATTATTTTGATTCTGCCAAGCGCGATTTGGAAATTGCAAGCAGTACGAAGTTAGTTGAGGTGAGGTTCAAATTTGCTTATGATGTTCTGATAAAAATCGGCATTGCCCTTATTGCCAAGCGGGGATACAAAGTTCGTAGTCAACCAGGCCATCACGTAAAAATTCTGGAAAAATTATCCGAGATCACCACGGATGGCGACATAGAAATTTTAGGAAATAAAATGCGACAAGATAGAAACAAGGATTTTTACGAAGGGGGGTACCATCCTCACAGACACCGAAACATTGGAGTATTTAGATTTTGTAAATCAAGTTTTCGATAAAGTCAGACAAAATTGATACCATTAAACAGGCAGCACGCAGCCCTTGCCAGGGGGTTTTTGTATGTTATCCTTTTATATATTCGTAGTAAATGAAACTCATAATTACAGTACAGATCCGCACAGGGTTCTTGACAAATCAGAAAATCCGGATTATTATGATATATAGAATCAATACTTAATCTATATATCTATGTCCATCATCAACTTTTCAGTACCGAACACCCTTGATCGCAAAATCAAAGCGGTGATAAAAACCAGAGGTTTTTCTAGCAAAGCCGAGCTGTTTCGTTATGCGGTGATGCGCTATTTTGAGGAAACGGAAAACCTGCCTTTCAGCAACAATCCCCGGATTGCCGCTTTGTCTCGTAGCCTTGAGGCTGAACTTTTATCCAAACTGGGTACTAAACCTTTGCCCTCTATCGGCAGGCAGTTGGCGCGAATAAAAAGTTTCTAAATGTATCAGGTTTATTTAGCAGACCATTTCCTGCGTCAGCTAAAGTCTTTTCTGAAAAAGTACAGAAATTTGGAAAAAGATTTGATAGCCGTCTTGCAAGAGTTTACTCTGGATACAGCCCAACATCTCGGACAGAAATTGTACAAAATTCGTCTCAAATCATCAGATATTCCCAGAGGGAAAAACAAGGCTTTTCGACTCATAGTTTTCATTCTCGAGGTCAGAAGTACGATCATTCCTATAACTCTTTATTTTAAGGGTGACCGTGCGAATATTTCCGCAAAAGAAATTGAATATCATTTGGCAATGATTCTCGTGGATATTCAGAAGAAGAAATATTTGTCGAAATAAACCGCTCACCACCCCCGCCCTTGCCAGGTGAGTTTCTATGTGGTATTCTTTCGTATATTCGTACATATTAGTATTTCGTAGTAAATGGAACTCACTATTTCAGCCCAGAGCCGGACGGCTTTGGGAAAACTTAACAAGAAGTTGCGGACAACGGGTATGATCCCGGCGGTTTTGTATGGCCCGTCCTTCGCCAAGGCTTCGGAGGGCAAGGCCTCAACCATGCCCCTGCAAGTAAATGTCAAAGAATTCCAGAAGGTTTTCAAAGCCGCAGGAGAAAGCACGTTGGTGAACCTCGTGGTTGAGGGACAAGGTCAGCACAAAGTCCTCATCCATGATGTAGCCAAGCACTACATGAGAAACGAGCCCATTCATGTGGATTTTTATGAGGTAGATTTGACTCGCAAGATTCATGCCAAGATTCCCCTGGAATATATCGGTGTGTCTGCCGCTGTTAAAGAGCTCGGCGGGATTTTGGTGAAAAATTTGACCGAGGTTGAGGTGGAAGCTTTGCCGAGCGATTTGCCGCACAATATTGAATTGAATCTGGAGACCTTGAAAATTTTTGCGGATCATATTCGTGTCAGTGACATCAAGGTTTCTGATAAAGTGAAAATTTTGACGCACGCTGAGGACATTATTGTTTCCGTTCAACCGCCGCGCACGGAAGAGGAATTGGCTGAACTCGAGAAACCGACAGCTGAAGCGGAAAAAGCCGCGATCGAGGGCATGCAGGCCGAGGCCGACAAAGCCAAAGAAGAAAAAGCCGGTGAAGGCGAAGAAGGTGAAGAGAAAGCGGAGAAAAAAGCAGAGCCCAAAGCCGAGGGCAAACCAGAAAAAGCAGAGAAGAAATAGGCCTGGAATAGATTTAAGATTTTTGGTAAAATCAGAGTAGTATGAGCAGTGAACATACTGCTCTTTTTGATTGAATTTCGAACAGGAGGTAGTTATGATTCCAGGAAATACTGCAGTCATTGGCTTGCAGTGGGGCGACGAAGGCAAGGGCAAGATCGTGGACATCCTTTCGGGTTACCATTTCGACTATGTGGTTCGCTACCAGGGCGGACACAACGCCGGGCATACGGTGCAGATTGGCGAGCGGACGTATAAATTGCATCTCTTGCCATCCGGCATTTTGCGGTCACACAAAAAGTGTGTGCTCGGGGGAGGGATGGTCATCGACCCGGTCGCCCTCGTGCAAGAAATAGAGGGGCTTGAGATTGATCCCAGTGATCGGGTCTTTATTTCCGATCGCGCTACAATGATCATGCCTTGGCATGCTGCGAAGGAGAAACAAGCCGAGGGACATTACGGTCCCGGAGGTGTCGGGACCACAGGGCGAGGCATTGGCCCTGCCTATGAGGACAAAGTCGCTCGCCGGGCTTTCAAAATGTGGGAGCTAGATGCTACGAGGGAAACCGGTTTTGACAAGTTTTGTTCTCGCCTTTGGCTAGAGGCGGAGGGGTTTTACAGACCGCTGCCTGCGAGGAAATGGCATTTACAAATTCAAAATTTTCTTGCGGCTGCCGAGAAAATAATTCCCTATATCTGTGACACACGTCGGCTCCTGAACGAGAAATACAGCCAAGGAAAAATTTTGTTTGAAGGGGCCCAAGGTCATATGCTTGATATTGATCATGGCACTTACCC